>NZ_JBNNVB010000017.1:0-120229 GCF_050280325.1 Lysinibacillus sp. NPDC093216
CTATATGGAGACAACATAAAAAATAGAGAAATCCGAATTTGAATTCATTCAAATTCGGATTTCTCACTAATTGAAGCTAGTTATGTCCCAGCCTCTTCTTCTTTTATACATCAAGTATCCCTCGTAACCAACGCTCCACAAAATTCTCAAAGGTAATGCCATAATTTTCGTAAACAGCATGGTACACGAAATAAGTTCCTAATCGCTCAAGTAATTCATCATTAATCTTCATCACAAACCGCTCCCTTTCTTCAGAAAATTTACTAAATTTTCAGATTTTTAAAACTCCAATTTCTCGACATTCAAGTGGAGGTCGCATCGTTGCAAAACCGTCACAATCTGCCGCCTTCATGCCCTTTTTTCATAGTTTTCTTTTCGTTACTATAGTAGTATCAACTTGCAATACTGGAGGGACTACTTGTGAGATGGATGACAAAGGTAGCTTGTATAACATGTCTTTGCGCGTTGCTAACTGGCTGTGGTAATCGATTATCAGAAATTAAAGACGCGGTTTCAGACATAAACTCAGCAGCAGAAACTGCAGCCAGTGCAGTTAGTCGTGATGTACATGCTGTACGAGCAATTGCCATTAACTACAAAGATACATCTTTTACGGTTAATGACCTATTTAAAACTATTTTACGTGACGTACGCTGGGATTATGACGCCGAAAAAAGTGAGCTTCATGTGAGAGGCACATGGCAAGCACCACTATTTTCTGAGCAACCGTGGGATGATACGATGAAAAAACAACTAGCAGAAACAGGCGTAGTAAAGGTTACATGCACTATTAACAACAATAAAATTGATAGCGCCCTCACAAATGTAACACTTATTTTTAATGACGAAACGATTCTAGAAATGACTGGTGAGGATGCACTTCATCACCTATATGATACATATTTACAAAAATAAACTCCGTAGCTTTTAAACAAGGTTGTTTTCTCAAAGATTGTTACTGTAAAAAAAGGCAGATTTTATCTACAAAACGTGTAGAATAAATTCTGCCTTTTTTTCTGATATAATCGGAAATTTAACTAAAGCTCCCTGTTTGTTTAAGTTTATTAATTCATACGATAAGACTATTTATTAGCAAACAGTAGGCAAGATTAATATCTTTTACTTTCCCACCGTAAGCCCTTGCGTTCATAAAAATGGTACCGCCAACTGAACCAGGGATACCATAAGCGAATTCAAGCCCGTTAAAGAGTTTGTCTATGCGAATTCTGATACGTCAATAATAGCTACGCGGGTTGCTCGGTAATAGTGTTCTCTTCTCAACTAATGGCTGTGAGGTACGTAAGGAATAATACACCCCCACGGATACCTCATTCCTTTAAGATCAAGTTAGAACCGTTCCCTAAGACAGTTCTTCCGTATAGCAATAGTTCAAACGTTTACGATTGGGCTATATAAATGACTATATCGGCTGAACCGCCTGTTTTTGTTTAATTGTTAGTGTTATTGTCTGGCAACTTCTTCTAGGCTGTTATTCTGTGATGCTAGGTGAGGATATGTATTTTTTCTAAATAATACTTCACGATAGCTAAATATTCTCTGGAGTAGTACTTAATACGAAATTCAGATGGTGTTGCAGCCGGTAAGCCAGTTACGTTAAGTCCTAAATCTTCAGCAATGGACTCGGCTCGATATAGATGGAATCGGTTTGTTACAACTACAACTGTGGAATCTTTGTCTATGTAATCCATTGAATACTGAAAGTTTTCAAGAGTTCGAGTAGATTTGGATTCGGTGATGATTCGTTGTTCATTAATACCTAATTGAATTAATGATTCTTTAATTACAGAAGCTTCAGACACAATTTCGTCCTGCCCTTGGCCACCAGAAGCTATTGCAATTGTATTTTGATTTTCTTTTAAGTATGCAGCTGCGGTTGAGATGCGCTCGAACAGCAGACTAGACGGTTGATCCCCCGATAAACGAGTACCTAAAATAATGAGGTAATCTGCATTTTCTTTCGCAGTATCTTTGCCTTGAGATACGATAAGTAAGTGTAGGCAAAGGAAAAAAACAAGTACTGCCGCGAGCAATATAGTGATATGCTTGAATATCTTCTTCATAATAACCTCCTTATACACTGTAACGATTGACATTATATAAATTATCGGTAGCAAATTTCAATATATGAGATTGTTTTAAGGCTTTTCTAAAAGATCGTTGCTATTATTTAGTCTGTGGAACTCCTTTTAATCTTAATAATCCAATCAGCTTTATAGTAAGACGAACGGAATGGTGTGATGTTCCAACTTTTCTTCACCTAACCTGCACTATTAAGTGAAGAAACAACAATCTTTGAGAAAGCATCCTTAATGCTGACGCTTCGCTTTCGCACAGAGCAAAGCTTCCTAGGGGCGTCAGATGAGCCGCTTGGGGCAACAGATGTTTTTTGTGCGAAAGCGTAGTGCTAATGTAGCGGCAGCGGCTGGATGTTGGCCAGGAAGGCGTTATCACAGGACGTGATGGTTTTAGCCTTCGTTCCCTACTTGCTTCAGGGTCTCATCTGTGACTGTTTAACATGACATTTTATTGACTAATTTATTTTTTCAAGGATATACAGCTTTTCTAACATTTAGTTGTTAAGAAAGCTATTTTTATGTTCATCCATAAATAAGCCCCTCCCTGAAAGAAATCTTACAATTTTGAAATATCGGGCTCTTCTAATTGAAACTGACTAAACTAGCAAGTTATAATCAAAGTATCACGTGATGGTTTGGAGGTGTTTGCATTGGGACAGAGAGATTAAAAATTGGCGAGCTTGCAGAAAAAACAGGCATTACCAAAAGGACAATCGATTATTATACAAACATTGGCTTATTAGAAGCCGAACGTTCTGCATCCAATTATCGCTACTATGCCCCTACAATGATTGAACGACTTCATATTATTGAACAACGCAAACAACAAGGTCTTTCACTCATAGAAATACAACATGAACTAAACACTTCGCATGAAGAAATCGATGTGCAATTACTACGTGTAAAAATGCAGGATGTAACTTCTCTACTTGAACAAATAAACAAACAAGACAATAAATATATCGAAAAGATTAAAAAAAATGTTTCACCCGAAAGTATTGCGCTCATGCAATCTTTATTTTTACTTATTCATAATTAGGAGGTGACGTTCTGTTCATACAGAACGACTATTTGGAGACCATACTCAACTTATCGATTTTCACCATTTTATTAGCTTTAACTGGCTTTTTCGTAGCAACGGAATTTGCTATTGTAAAAGTACGTTCCTCAAGACTTGACCAATTAATTGCAGAGGGCAACAAGAAAGCCATTTCTGCAAAGTATGTTGTCGATCATTTAGACGAGTACTTATCTGCCTGTCAGCTTGGTATTACTGTAACAGCGCTTGGTATCGGGATGGTCGGTGAAAAAACCTTTGAATTTATGCTACACCCTCTTTTTAACTTGATTGGCATTTCAGATAAATATATGACGATCTTTACAATTGGTAGTGCTTTTGCCATTGCAACATTTTTACATGTTGTTGCCGGGGAGTTGGCACCAAAAACTGCTGCGATCCAAAAGGCTGAAACGATTACACTCCATTTTGCCAAACCTATTATGTTGTTCTATAAAGTGATGTATCCATTTATCTGGTTCCTGAACGGCTCAGCTCGAGTATTAATTGGCCTATTTGGTATGAAGCCTGCTTCAGAGCATGAGTTATCACATACAGAGGAAGAATTACGATTACTGCTATCTGAAAGCTTTGAAAGTGGTGAAATTAATAAAACAGAGCTAAAGTTTGTGAATAATGTCTTTGAATTTGATGAACGTATTGCTCGTGAAATTATGGTTCCTCGAACAGAGATTGTTGGAATTGAAAAAAATGAATCTTTTACAAATATGATTCAATTTATCGCCGATGAAAAATATACTCGCTATCCTGTTTATGATGGTGATCGTGATAATATTTTAGGCTTTATCAACGTTAAGGAATTGTTTACACACAGTTTGCTTGAACAACTTACAGACGATTCATTAATCCTTGAAGATTTCATTAATCCTGTTATACGAGTAATTGAAACGATGCCTATTCAAGCATTACTTGTGCGTATGCAAAAAGAGCGAATTCATATGGCTATTTTAATGGATGAATACGGCGGGACATCAGGGCTTGTAACAGTCGAGGATATTTTAGAAGAAATAGTAGGTGAGATTCGAGATGAGTTCGATGATGATGAAATTGCAGAAATCCGAAAAGTAAGTGACAATCACTATATTTTAAACGCAAAAATTCTCATTGAAGATGTTGAAAAACTATTAAATGTAACACTTGAAGCAGAAGAAGTCGAAACATTGGGCGGTTGGTTTTTAACTGTAAATAACGGCATTAAAGCAACTAAAAATATTGAGTTGGCCCCTTATATATTTAGTATCTATGAGCAGCAAGGCCATCGTATTCATTACATCGAAGTTCGTCCCCTTCGCAACATTTTGCCTGCTGTATTAGAAGCATAATCTGACTAATACGGTTTTCTTAATAGTTTATAACAGTTTTAACTCCATTACTATCATTTAAATGGGCCTATTCTAGTTTTTCCAAATACTTTTGTCTCATTCCATTATTAGGCATATCCATATATAATAAATATATGGATATGATTCTATTTTCAGGGGGCAATACATATGAAATTGTTTAAACTATATCATTCGGACGGTATTCATATCATTACTGACGTCAAAAAACACAAAACTAACATTGAATTAAAAACAATTACAGGTGAAGTATTATATATTATCGTCGTAACAGATGAAAACTACACAGTATACGATGATCGTTTTGCTGGTGCTTCAAAGCAATTAAATTCTGTGGAGGCATTTGATATTGACGGAAACTTCCGTAGCCTAGATTTTGATAATATGCGTTCACTCTTCAAAGAGGCATTTACGAAGCTATTACAAGAGATTGCAGAATGTGTCAATGAAAATGAGGAACTAGTAGATATTGATACACTACGTCATAAAGTAAGTGCTCAAATTAAAGGTATCCATTTCCGCGTTATTTCTGACACAAAAAAATATGAGATTTAAATATCTAACAGGCTGTCCAATCAATAGATTGATGGGATAGTCTGTTTTTTCGTTTCAATATTCAGTACTTTACCCGTTAATTAACCACAGTTACCCGCGAAACAACAAACATCTCATACTACTTTCATGTATAATGGTATTTAATTATCTGAAAGAAAGGGTGTTTTGGATGAATCGTGAACAATTAATCACACTTATTTCGGAAAAACTGAAATTAATCCGTACCGAAAAAGATTTAACACAGGATCAGATGAGTGATTTACTAGGACTCTCTAAAAAAACACTTGTTCAAATTGAAAAAGGTCGTATTTATACTGGCTGGACTACAACGGTTGCAGTTTGTGCATTATGTCGAGAAAGCACAATTTTACAGCATGAGCTTGGCGGGGATCCACTTGAGGTTGTCGACTTAATCGCTAACAACGGAACATTACATCCTAAGGAAAAGACGATGGGTGGATACATATGGTGGAAAAATCTTAGCGAGTACAAAGGTTATCGTCTACAACAAAACGTCATTAGTCAGCATTTTCGAATTTTAGATACAAACAACTATCGACTACTATCAACATTCGACGAGTCAATAGTTAAGCAAGCATGGGAAAACTTTCAAGAATAATCAATTATGCCTCGACATAATTGTAGCTGTCGCTTCGCTTTCGCTACAAAAAACATTCGCTGAAAGAAGTTAAAGTACTGTACTTGCACATAACGTAGAAGCATTGCATCCAAATACTTCTACGTTATACACAAGTAGAAAGAACCTTTATAAAAGCTGTACGATACCGCCAGTAATGGACTAATTGTAATTTGGGTCTCCTGTTTTTGTTGTACCACTTCACCTCTCCTTGCTCTTTTCATTTACACCACGAGTCTTAAATTTCATTTAAACCCTATAAATGATGTGTTTTCCATAATTCCGTTAAAATAGCTGTAGCAAATTCACTCTTCCTCTATTCCAACACTATAGACGAATGAATACAGAAATGAAATCACTTCGTCATATGATAAAGTGTAACTAGAAACCGATAGTATGGAGTAATAACATTACAACCAAACTTTTGGTTAAAAGTTACATTAGTCGAAATTTGTAAAATTATTCTCTATACTAAATAATAGCTTCTCTAATACTGGAAAGGATGCTCTTTTATGGATCGAATACTAGCAATTAGTGATATACATGGGGAATTAGAACTTTTTGAAGAATTATTATTAAAAGCTAATTATGATACTGTGCAAGATCAGTTATTTTTACTTGGTGATTATATTGATCGTGGGCCTGCATCTTGTGGCGTTTTAAACTTAGTCGGAGAATTGCAGGCAAAAGGTGCACGTGTTCTATTAGGAAATCATGAAGCCATTATGCTAAAAGCCTGCCGCTCTGGTCATCCTAAGCCGTGGAATCATTGGGTGGAACTTTGCGGTGGCGAGACAACACTTGCAAGCTATGGTTATCAGTTAGACGATTTTAAGGAAGTCATTGAAGATGAGACATTACCTAGCTTTATTCAGTCCTTACCAAAGCTCGAAGAACATTTACAGCTTATCGAAACCTTTGATACTTACATCGAATTAGAGGATGCCATTTTTGTACATGGCGGTGTTGTTCCTGGTGTAGCTTTAGCAGAAACAGATCCCTTGCAATTTTTATGGATTCGCGAAGAATTTCATGCAGGTTATCAAGGCGAGAAAACTGTAATCTTTGGCCATACACCTACCTATAGACTTCACCAAAACCCAACAGATTACAGTGTCTATTTTGGCGAAAATAATATCATTGGTATAGATGGTGGAGCTGTTTTTGGAGGTCAGTTACACGCATTAGAATGGCCAAGTCATCAAATAATATCGGTGGAAAAGGAAAAGCCAACAAGTATAGAATAACCTGTTGGCTTTTCGTGCTGAATGGAGATAATAGTTTTAATACAATTTAAAAATAACACCTACTAAAGAGTACACAATAACCGTTGTAAATAAAATTGTCATATGGATAAGTGAGAAGACAAACATTTTTGTCGCCCACTTTATTTGATCTTTATTACTATGATAACCGTAAATACTCATCACAAGCCATGCAATGCTTAGCAATAATGCAACAAGCATAATGCCAACACTTAAAGTGCCAAATAAAAAACTTGATAATATTAATAAGATTAAATAAAAGTTCGTTTGATAATAAGTACGACGCATCCCTTTTACAACTGGAAGCATTGGAACGCCGGCCGCTTCGTAATCAGCATGCTTACGAATGGCAATGGCATAGAAATGGGGCATCTGCCAAATAACCATAACTAAAAATAGACCAAGTATCGCAGGATGTGTAATATCAGAAGAAACAGCGGCCCAACCAATATAAGCTGGAATCGCCCCACCTACACTCCCAATTTCCGTATTATAAATCGTATGTCGTTTTGTCCACATTGTATAAGGTACTACATATAAAAATACCCCTAAAAGACCAAAGCCCGCAGCTAATGGAGAAGCAAGGGCCAACACAGCTGCCCCAATGATGAGCATGGCAAAAGCTAAAGTTAACGCTGTTTTAGCTGACATTTCACCAGTTACAGTTGGTCGACTTTGCGTACGAGGCATTATTGCGTCAATGTCGCGGTCATACACATTATTAAATGCTCCAGCAGCACCAATAACAAGTGCTGAGCCAATCGTTGCGAAAATAATTTCAGGTATATTCTCTACAAAAGTCATTTTATTTTTGTACATACCTAGCGTTAAACCAGCCCACATAGGAATTAAATTGGATTTAATGATTCCTGTTTTTACTGTCTGCGCTAAAATAGAAGAGCGTGAGGACTTCTCCAAGGACTTCTTGGAAGATTGTAGTTTATGCTCCGTTTTTAGATTTTGTTCCATTCATCTTAATTCCTTTTCTCTCTTAATTTCTACACGCTTTACCATTAGAAAGCGACAAATTTTGCATTAGTCATATCAAATTATTATTCTACCTCTTTTAGATAGAGTCTGTCTCAATGTTCACATAAAGTACATCATTTTCTTACTCTTTATATTCTACCCAACGAAAATAGAGATACACGTTCATTCACAACATCTTCTATGATACCACCGACTGACGTGAATTTGAACCTAATTGGCTTGATTCTTTGCATATTACTATTCAAGTAAAACAAACTACTCTATACTAAGGTGTATGTTTTAACTATATAAAGGAGTGTCTACCACGTGAAATACGGATTTATCGGCCTTGGAAATATGACAACGGCCATTATTAAAGGAATGTGTAAAAGCGGAGATTTTGATCCTACTTTTATTTATGGCTATAATCGTACCAAAGCAAAAACAACAAAATTAACAACCTCTTACGGTATTCAAGCCGCAAGCTCTATTGAAGATATTATGTCGAATTGTGACGTCATTATCCTCGGTGTCAAACCCCAAATGTTACCAGATGTTTTACCAGAGGTGAAAAAGCATTTACAAGACAACCATGTCATTGTTTCTATCGCGGCAGGTAAAAACATTTCATATTTTCAAGGTTATCTATCTGAAATTACCCCTATTATTCGTGTAATGCCAAATATTAATGCGCTTATCGGTGCCTCTACAAGCTGCTATATAGCGAGTGAAGAAGTATCCGATGTGCAGCTACAGCATGTCATTTCACTGTTCGAAACAGTTGGCACAATAATCGAGGTCCCTGAGCACCTATTTTCCATATTTACAACTATTGGTGGTGCTTCACCAGCCTTCACCTATATGTATATTGACGCTTTGGCACGTGCTGCTGTACGTGAAGGGATGCCAAAAAACATGGCTCTTGATATTGCAGCAAATGCAGTACTCGGCAGTGCAAAAATGATTATACAATCTCAGGAACATCCTTGGGCCCTTGTAGATCAGGTATGCTCACCGGGAGGGACAACTATTCAAGGTGTATCCTCATTACAAAGTAATCATTTTGAAACAACGATTCACGATGCAGTTACTGCAGTGACCGACAAAGATCGAAGCTTATCAAAATAGAGCTTGATTGATCTACTAAAGAATAAAAATAAAACCGAGACATCTTTCATGTCTCGGTTTTCATTTCATTGAATATTATCCTGTAATTCCTGTGCTAAAAATGCAGTTAAGTCACGTAGGTTTTCTGGTGTAACACCATGACCGTCTGGATACTGCTTAAATGTCACAGTCGCTCCAAATTGCTCAAATATTTCTTTACTTTCAGTACCCCATTGCGACGGGATGACATAATCATAATCACCATGAGAAATAAATGCATGTAAGTGATCGATTGGGCGAATTGCATATTCCACTGTCACGAATTTCGGTGTGTAGCCACTTAAAGCTACTATTCCTGTAATTAAATTACCCATTGCAAAAGCAAGTGACTGTGCCAAAACTGCTCCTTGACTAAATCCAAGCATGTACACTTTATGTGGATCAACTTGATATTCATCAATTGCCTCTAGCACAAATCGTTGTAGAGCCACTAATACTTTATCGAAAATTTCACGGTCTGGTTTACCGATGTCTTGGATTGTGAAAAAAGCATAGCCAGGCTTTTGCGTAATAGGTCCACGTAAACTAAAGATATGACATTGCTCTTTAAAGTCCTGCACTAACTGTGGTAAATCATCTTCATTGCTTCCCATTCCATGCAATAAAAAAATCGCTGGATATTTTCTATTTGGATCCATATTCGTTGGTTGTGTATGTTTAAATGTAAATGGTGTATTCATTAAAAAATTCCTTTCAGGTGAACTTAGTGTCACCTTATTATACTGCAAAAAATATCTAGACAAAAACAGGATTGCTTCGTTATCATAAATAGTTTTTGGTGCGTACGATACGACACTTGGAACACGATGTTTTTATAAACGAAAGCGTTATTATAGAACGTATGCTTTTAGCCTTCATTTCTCTCTCAACTCGCTCTAAGGCACTGCAATCGACTTATATACATGACATAAAACAAATATTATCTCAACTTTTGTAATGAGCCAAACTATATTAACTTTGTCTTATTAATAAGACCATCAGTATGATAAGCAATATAGCCGTTAACTATACGAATCGTTTCTTGTGGATCTGCGTTAAATAGCACTTTTGATTGCTCTGGAGTTGAGGCAAGTACCGTTAATAAATCTATGCGCATTGAATGTCCAGCAGAGCTATAAGCATAATCGTAAACAATATCTTCCTCTGTCACATTGTCTGTCACATATTGTTTATGAAACAATTCTTTAGCGGCATCCATTTGTTCCGCGACCTGCTGACGAATACGCATTTGATGCATCAATAGCTCTTCCTCAAGTACAGTGGCCTTTAACCACTCTTTCTTTTCAAGCATCTTCAGAAATTCGTTTTCCCAAACTTGCTCATTTTCAGTAAAATACAGCATATTCATCATTAACATATCCCAAAAATCAATTTGAGACTGTGCCGATTTACGCTGCATCTCTATTACTTCTTTAAAGTGCTCCTCAATCTTCGTAATATTCATATTGCGCACTAAATGATTACATACATTTTCAATAAATTTATTTGCGACTTCTTGTGCCATCAAAAAACCCGTCCTTTATATCTACAAATCATTTCCCCACTATCATACCATGATTGTAGAATAGAAAGAAACGGTTGACGTTTAGGTCTACAATGTAGGCTTTCATAGTTTTACATAGCAAACAAAAAAACATCCTTGTTATAAGATGAAACAAGGATGTTGCATGAACACTTTATACTTCAGATGTAGTAATTGAATCTAAAATAGACTTTGCATCATTGTGAAGCGATTGATAGTTCTCCTGTAAAATATGCGGAGGTACAGGTTTGCTGAATAAGAAGCCCTGTACAGTATCACATTTGCTGTCTATTAGATATGATAGCTGTTCTATCTCTTCTATTCCTTCTGCAACTACCTTTAACTGTAGATGCTTTGCCATAGAGAGAATCATGTCAACTAGTGCCTTATCTGTAGAGTCCGATTGTATTTTCTGAACGAAAGACCGATCGATTTTTAAACAATCTATAGGAAAATCCTTCAAATAAGATAATGACGAATAGCCCGTTCCAAAATCATCTACAGCGATCGTAATCCCAAGCGCCTTCAATTTGTGTAAAATCGTCGTCATATGATCAATATTGATGGTCATACTTTCTGTTATCTCTAGCTGTAAATATTTTGGCTCTAATTGCGTTTTCTCAAGAACATCGTGAATTATTTCAACTAAATTTTGCTGAAAAAGTTGACCTAATGACAGATTGACTGCCACTTTAATCGGTGGCAATCCAGCTGCTTCCCAACTCTTTACTTGTTTACATGCTGTTTCTAGTACCCATTGTCCTATAGGTATAATTAATCCCGATTCCTCAGCAATTGGAATGAAGACTCCCGGCGAAATCCACCCCTTTTTTGGATGCTGCCATCTAACTAAAGCCTCTACTGACTTAATTTGACCCGTATGTAAATCTAGTTGTGGTTGATATTCTAAAAAAAGCTCTTGCTTCGCTAATGCATCATGTAAATCAGTTTCTAATAAAAGTCGTTCTGTCGTTTCATTAGATATTGAAGACTCATAGAACCTAATGCGTGTTGGCGTTTTCTGTGCTTCGTGCATGGCATAAAATGCAAATCTAATAAGTTCCTCTTCCCTATAAGAATCAGTTGGAAATAAAGCAATACCAATATTTAATTGACTATTGAGAGAAAAATGTTGTACTTGAAATGATTCTTCCATGACAAGTTGGAGCTTTTGACTTAGCTGCGTCAATTGATGGGTATCATTCACCTGATCAATATAAACGACAAAATAATCTTCTCTTAGTAAGCATAGTAAATACTTTTCTGGTAAAACATTTTTCAATCTTTGCGCGATTAGACTTATCATTTGGTCTGCATATGTACTACCTAAAGACGCTTTAATAGCAGCAATTCTTTCTATACCGATAGCAAGAATTGCCTTTTGGGATTTAGATATGTATAACTCTCTCTTTAATGATTCCATTAAAAAACGTTCATTTGGTAAATTCGTAATCTCATTATGGTAAGCCATATGATGCATCTTTTCACGAGATTTTTCTAAATGCTCTTGTGTATCAACTAACTGCTGAAAAGGTTTTTCAATAGATGAAAAATAAATAGCTCTAAATAAAAGATAAGATGCACCTAACTCAAACATATGTCCTATGAAGTTTTTAATATCAGAAACATCTTGATACATGGTATAAAGAAAATCACTCATTATTAAATAAATCGAACTACATAATAATAAAAATATAATTTTAGGTGCTTTTTTAAACTTTAGAAGTAATAGAGCCATAATCACCAAATGGAAAGCTACAGCTATATATTGCAAAGTATTTTTTAAAACAGTGGGACCTTCACTTTCTATCAAAAGTGGTGGCAATATAGGCGTTGGGGCATAGATAACGACAAAACAACCAGTGATTATTACAAACGGTAAGCTATAAATAAACCAACGATAAATCGATTTTATTTCCTTTTCCTTTATAAAAAAAATAATGAGAAAACCAATCGATAATAGTAATCGACAAAACATGTAAAACCATGTTGATGCATACGGCGTACTTTCAGTAATAAAAAATGGCATTCCTTTATAGGAAAGTGCGTGAGCCATTTCTAATAAGCTAATCGTTAAAAATAATGACCCAGCATAGAGGACTTTATTCGATAAAATATAAGGCGTAATTAACCATGCCTGAATCGAAATAGACATTGTCACTACAGTAATAAGCATTTCCATCATTAAATGAAGCGTTACATAATTGTTCTCTCCAAATATCCAATAAAATTTATCACTACCCAAATCAATTACGATTAATAACACCAGTGATAATAGGATAAATTGAATGCCCTGCTTCACAAATGAAAAATCTTCATTAAATTTCCACATCATAACACCCCTTCTTAATCTCTAAATAATCTCCTTCCATATACTGTTTTATCGATGTATTTAGGATAATTATACTATAAAACTAACACTAAGAACCAACTTTTCAACTAAATAAAAATAAAAATTTAGGACTAAATATTAAAATAAAGTGAAGCTTCAATCAGTAGGAGGGGTTCTTCATCCTACACTGAATATTAATCTTCACTTATCAGGCTTTTTCGAGATAAAAAGTATCACTACAAAAAACATGTGCTGAATTAAAATAAAAAAGATGCCTCAACTTATTGAGACATCTAATAATTTTTATGAAAATACATAGCTATCCATATTATCTATCGTATTTTGGATCGCATCTTTTAAGGAACGCTGATGTTCGCCACAATCAGCTATTGCCTCTTCTAATGTAATCGCAGCATTTGCCATAAACGGTGCCATCTGCAAATCCTTCGCTAATTGAATAAGAACAAGTGCTTTATTCCATTTCCAACGCGCATTTTTTGGATCCAAGTTAATAGCTTGCTCTAAGTAGCCAAGTGCATCAAATGGCAACCACCCAAAGCGATGCATAGTTTGACCTGTGATGCCCCAATATAACGCCTTGTTAGGGTTTTCTTTTACTGCTTGTCTAAAACAATGGACACTCTCATTGTAATGATGTGCAAACAAAAACAGTTCACCTTGTGTAAAATATGATTGTGCCTTCTCATTTGAAGTACCTGTTGTTGCTACATCCTCAAGCTCTTTAATACGCTTTGAAAACTCTGTTTCATCTTTTATCGCACGAATTTCGACTACGGTATCCGATTCAGGATAACTTTCATCCGCTCGTTCTGCATGTTGAGTTTCAACAACCAGTGCAGACTTTGGATAGCTAGCAAAATCGTACTCTTCTAATAATTTAATATATTTATCAGCTAACACTTTCTCATTTTCATCTGTAACTTGTTTAGCCGCCTCATAACACTTCATTAGCTCACCATTATAAAAATAATCATCCATTGTCATTCAATCTTCCTCCAATGTACAACTCTTCAGTATATTTAGTATACACTACAAAATTCAATTATGCCTCGGCATAATTACGTCCGGAGGATTTAACTAGAAATTAAAAAAAGACTGTTCAAAAATAACTTTTGATCCAGTCTCCGCTTTACTTATTTTTTTAATACTTCTTTATTTAAAAATGTACGTAAATCTTCTTCTGATAAGGCACCTACAAAACGTTGAACCTCTTTACCACCTTCAAAGTGAATGAATGTTGGTGTGTATTCAATGTTATATTTATCCCCTAATTCTCCGTATTCATAAACATTTAATTGGGCAATATCAACACCAAGCTCCTTGGCAATAGGCATTAACTCAGGTGTAAAAGCTTTACAGTGCATACATGTTGGACTGAAGAAATAAGCATTTACATCTTCACCAGCTTTTATTTTTTTTTCAAGCTCGTCAGGCAACATAATATTTTGGTAATTTTTATCATCCAATTGATCAATTGTTTCTTGTTTTAGTTCTTTGTCGCCATAAAGTTTCTCTGCGTTTTCTAATTTGCTATTGTTCGAGACTTTTGTTAGCACAATAATTACTGCAAATAACAAAACAATTACCGAGCCAATAATTAGTAGTTTTTTCATGGGAATGTGTTCCTCCTTTTTTACACCAAAAAATCCTAGTTTTAGTGTATTCGCGATTGATTATAAAGTGTTTTTAAAACCTAGTAAACTAATAAGTCTTCGGAAATAAGTTTTTCCATAATTCAAACATAATCTGGCCCAAATTTGGGAACATACATATATAATGCTCAATACGAATATGGAGTGGTTAATATGAAACACACTATCCGAAATATTTTTCAAATTTATAAAAGTGATATCCATAATATCTTAACAAACTGGGTAGTTGCTGTCATTATTGGTGGACTCATTTTTTTACCTTCTCTTTATGCGTGGCTCAATATTTATGCCTCTATGGATCCCTATGCTCATACAGCCAACATGAAAATTGCTATTGTCAACGAAGACACAGGAGCGAATGTTAGAGGAGAAGATATTAATGTCGGTAACGAGGTAGTAGACAATTTAAGTACCAATCAAAACTTTACTTGGGAATTTACCTCTCATGAACAAGCCATTGATAATTTAAAAAACGGTAACTATTTTGCGGTTATTGTTGTCCCTAGTGATTTTTCTCAAAAACTGACCTCTATAATATCAAATGTGCCTACTAAAGCGCATATCGATTATTATGTAAATGAAAAAATAAATCCAATCGCACCCAAAATTACAAGTAAAGGTGCAAGCGGACTGACGCAACAGGTTTCTAGTGAGTTTATCTCAACTGTCAGCGGAACACTTTTTTCTATTTTTAATACGGTCGGTGTGGAGATGGAAAAGGAAATTCCAGATTTTAAGAAATTCGAAAATTACATTTTTACAATCGAACATAACCTTCCTGATATCGGAACATTTTTAGCAAAAACCGCTAAAGGTGGAAAAGAAGCTGAGACTTTACTGAACCACACGATTACCCAAGTTCCTGAGGTTGAAAAATTAACAAATGATGGTCTAACAACTATCAACTCAGGCTTAAAATTGATTAATGAAGCTGATACATTGTTCAACCAGTTGTCCCCTATCATAAAAAAAGATCTAGAAACTGTACAAAATATTGCCCAACGATTTACAGATATAATAGGGAAAATACAAAATGCTAATGTAGATTCAGCTACCATTGCACAAATAAAGGATACGATTAAAAATCAACTGGATGCATCCCGTGATAAAGTAAACTCTAGCATCCAAACACTCGAAGCACTTCAAAAATTAACACAAGCTGATGCTTCGACTCGTAAACAGCTTGAAAACAAGGTGCAAAACATCCTGACGGCCCTACAGCAAAACAATTCTGAAGATGTTAAGACTTTGCTAACAAATAATAAAATTATTGAACAGCTTGAAGCTATCCGTGGAGATTTACAGGCAAATCCTAGTTTTACTGATTATTCTTTAAGCTCTTTAACAGCATTAAATCAGCTGAATACTTTATTAACGGACGCCTCAAATAAAGTACAGCAATTAAATAATATTGATGTCGAAACAATCAACAAAGATCTTGCCGATGTTCAAAATGTTGCACAAAATGCTTCTAACAATCTTCATCAATTTCTTACTAATTATAACGATCATCTAGAACCACAAATTCATACGACCTTGACTTCTGCAAAAAATACGTTAACAAATGCATCAACCATGCTAACAAAAGTAAAAAGTGTACTGCCTCAGGCTACAGATCGTTTAACAAATGCTAAAAATATGTTAGCAACAGCTAATAAGACAATTGGTACAGTACAATCAGATTTTCCTGCTTTAAGTACAAAAATTAAAGATCTTGCAGACAAACTAAGAAAATTAGAAAGCGAAGCTGATATTTCTGAAATCGTTCAATTATTGAAAAACGACGTTAACGCCGAGCGAGATTTCTTTGAGGAGCCTATTAAGCTTGAGGAACATAGAATGTTTCCAATTGCTAATTATGGAACAGCTATGACACCTTTTTACACTGTGCTTTCCATTTGGGTTGGTTGTTTATTATTAATTTCTCTTTTATCTGTAGATATTCACGACAATAATCAATATAGTATTCGCCAAATATACTTTGGACGTTTATTAACATTTGCAACTTTTTCATTTATTCAAACGCTCATTATTACAATAGGAGATATTGTTATTTTAGATGGGTCAATTAGTGCTCCTTACTTCTTTATTCCATTTGGGCTATTTATTAGTTTAGTGTTCATTACGGTTGTCTATACGCTAGTATCCGTATTCGGAAATGTTGGAAAAGCGTTAGCCATTGTTATGTTAGTGTTGCAAATTGCCGGTTCCGGTGGCACATATCCTGTAGAATTGCTACCCAAGTTTTTCCAAATGATAAATCCATTTCTTCCGTTCACTTATGCGATTGGAATGATGCGAGAGGCAGTTGGTGGTATTATTTGGTCAAAGGTCTGGATTGATCTTGCCTTTTTATCTTTCTTCTGGCTCATTTTCATTCTATTTGGTTTCTTCATGAAAAAATTACTGAGTGAGAAAATGGAACTTTTAATGAACAAAACACGCGGATTAGATATATTTCATTAATTTTTGCTAGCGCTTCTTGTAAATCCTAAAACGAACGATGTTATAATGGAAGTATTGTAAACATGTAGGAGGCGCTTTTGTTGAAAAAACTACTATCTATTTTTACTTTGTCGTTATTAGTGTTAAGTGCTTGTGTTGAAGATCATCAGGCTGTTGAAAAAAATCAGAATGAAGCGCAAAAAGAAGCTTCACATGAAGAACATGGACATGCTTCTGCTTCTGGAGATATTCAGGAGGAAACTGCTTCTGCTGATGTTTTACCATCGTTTTTA
Organism: Lysinibacillus sp. NPDC093216; assembly: GCF_050280325.1. NCBI lineage: Bacteria > Bacillati > Bacillota > Bacilli > Caryophanales > Bacillaceae > Lysinibacillus > Lysinibacillus sp. NPDC093216. The sequence continues at coordinate 17,373 of NZ_JBNNVB010000017.1, forward strand.
GATAATAAATCAGAAGATATTCGTTTAGTGTATCAAATTGCTGGTCAGTCTACAGAAATTTTAGAATGGATGCCATGTTATTGTGGATGTGGCGAATCAGCCGGACATAAAAGCAATTTAAACTGCTTTATTGAGGAAAAACGTAAGGATGGCACAATTGTTTGGGATGATCACGGTACTCGTTGTCTCGTTTGCCTAGAAATTGCTGTACAGTCTGCAAAAATGCATAAAGATGGTATGAGCCTGAAAGAAATTCGTCAAACAATTGATAACACATATAAAGAAGGCTATGCAAAACCAACACCGACTGATATGCCTGCATAATAACAAAAAACTCATCGTTCTGATGAGTTTTTTTGTTATTTAACGAGTCGTAACACCGTTTTAAAATGTGGATGATCTGCACGTTGTAGTAACTCGTATAAAATCATTTCCATGCTTGTTGGTAAAATCCCAAGTGCCTTCATCTTCTCAAGCCCTAGCTCTTTATTGGCCTTTGTACGAGAGGACACTGCATCTGCAACAACTTCAACCTCAAACCCTTGTTCTTTTAGCTGTCGAGCTGTTTGGTAGACACAAATATGTGTTTCGATACCTGTCACAATAAATTGAGAACGACCACTTTCCTTCATTGCATCGACAAACTCTTGCTCCTGGCATGCACTAAAAGCCATTTTAGCTATAGGTTGTTGACCTTGAATATGCTGAGCAATATCTAATGCTGTCCCACCTAAACGGCTAGGATTTTGTTCAAGCCATAAAATAGGTACCTCCAAAGCTTGCATAGCTTGTACCAGCTTGGCCACATTTTCAATCACCGCTTCACTTTCGTCAACAATTGTCGCTAACTTCCCTTGGACATCGACGACAACTAAACACGCTTCTTCTATTGTAAACATTTAAAACACCCCTTCTATCCGTATTCACAATTCATTATACCGAAAGTTACTTGGTTTATGTTGTAGGTTAGAATAATTCCCCGCCCGAAATTTGATTAGTTTTTATGTAAACCAATATTATTTTTAATATAAACCACATTTAAAACTGAATCAGTGCTAGAAATCAGTCAATGTTGGCTGCTTTTTTTGTTCCTCTCTCTCTACCTAACTATCCCTAGACTACACCTACGGAAAGCGTCCTTCTGGAGTGGAATGTGCAAGCGAGTACTTATTTAGCAAAAGAGATTTCATTTAAACAAACACGAACATTTTATAATTCTACCGTTTTAGCAACGTGTAAATCACGAAACATCAACTCATATATACACATCCATTTTCAATTTGTTCGTATTTAAAGCCAAAACGCTATTATGAATTTTAACTCAATTGTGTATATTTTGTTGCGAGCCTGTCATTATTCTGCTCGAATAGTGAGAATTTTATTTTTTCTCTTGAAAATTAAGTTATAATCCAGTAAAGTGCTTTTAACGGTCAGTATTCCGCTTAATCTATTACCTATATATATAAAGTTGCTAGATGACTATGAACTGATTGTAAAAGCCCGATAGATTCAAATTAGTAGGGACTAAAAACCCTATGATTAAGGTTTAACCTTATAAAACAAACAAGGAGTGTACCACTTTGACACAACGAGCATACAATTTTAACGCAGGCCCTTCTGCCCTACCACTAGAAGTATTAGAAAAAGCCCAACAACAATTAGTAAACTTCCGTGACTCAGGCATGTCAATTATGGAAATGAGCCACCGTAGTGCCATTTTCGACGAAGTACATAATGAAGCAATTGCTTTATTGAAAAAGCTTTATGCTATCCCAGAAAACTATGAAATCCTTTTCCTACAAGGTGGAGCTAGTCTTCAATTTACTATGATACCGATGAACTTCCTACAAGCAGATCAAAAAGCAAGCTACGTATTATCAGGATCATGGTCTGAAAAAGCTTTCAAAGAGGCTAAATTATTTGGTACGCCCGTAGAAGCTGCTAGCACAAAAGAAAATAAATACCGCAATATCCCAACTTTAGCAGACATTCAATTCAATGAAGAGGATGCCTATTTGCATATCACTTCAAACAATACGATTTACGGTACACAATGGAAGGAATTCCCTGAAACAGGTAATGTACCATTAATTGCGGATATGTCTAGTGATATTCTTTCTAAGCCAGTTGATATAAGTAAATTTGGTCTTATTTATGCAGGGGCTCAAAAAAATCTTGGTCCATCTGGTGTAACAGTAGTCATTATTCGCAAAGATTTGTTAGAGAAAGCGAATAAAAATATTCCTACGATGCTAAAATACTCAACGCACGCTGACAGCAACTCTTTATACAATACACCACCAACTTTTGGTATCTATATGTTAGGTGAAGTATTAAAATGGGTAGAATCAAAAGGTGGCGTTGCTGAAATTGCCAAGCATAATGAATTAAAAGGAAAAGTAATTTATGATGCTATTGACAATAGCAACGGATTCTATACTGGTCATGCAACACCTGAAAGCCGTTCTTTAATGAACATCACTTTCCGTGTTGCTGATGAAGAGCTTGAAAAACAATTCCTTGCAGAAGCAAAAGCAGCAGGATTTGTTGGACTTAATGGACACCGTTCTGTAGGCGGCTGCCGTGCTTCTACTTACAATGCTGTACCATTAGAGGCTTGTGAAGCATTACGTGACTTTATGGTAGAATTCCAACAAAAACATCAATAATATAATAAAAAGACGAATGATAAATCATTCGTCTTTTTACTATTTACAGAAAGAAGCCATATACCCGTATAGCAGCAAATACCTTCTATTCAATATTAAAGAAAATACATCTTTTTAAATGCCTAGCGGACATATTACCAATCTCCTTTCACTCAAAAATCATAGATTATTAGAGCGATGCGCAATAATAGTCGGGAAAGACCTTTGTACAAAAAAGGGGTGGTTCCAAATGAAACCTCACTTGGAACTACCCCTTTCTTCAAATATTGTCATGTCAGATTTTACAAAGTTTCATGCTTACACTCTGGACATTTACCATAGATCTCAAATTTATGATTTTCAATTTCATAGTCTGGCAGCTTTTCTCCAAGCATTTCCATAGGGCAGAGATTTAGCTCCTTAACATTGCCGCAATCCATACAAATAAAATGATGGTGATGATGTTCAGATTCACAATGCATACGGAAATTTCGTTCCCCAGATAACTCAGTTTCCTCCAGTATTCCTAGCTTCACAAACGTTGAAAGGTTGCGATAAATCGTATCAAAACTCATACCTGGAAAATCTTTTTTCAAAACATCTAATAAATCTCGAGCAGTTAAATATTTATCTGTTGCTGCAAACATATCTAATATTAACTCCCGTTTATCTGTTTTTTTAAAGCCGTTTTCTTTTAAAATTTCCCACGCTCTTGAAACATTCACTGCGCTACCTCCTCCCGTTTTGTAGCCATTTTAAAAACTATTTTCTTCACTAGTATTACAAGTAACAAAATTAAGATAGAAGTAACGACAATTGTACCACCGGGTGCTAAATCTAAATAAAAAGCACTGACTAAACCGATTAACACAGCCGTTTCGCCAAAGACAATTGCATAAATGATTGTTTGCTTAAAGCCCTTTGCAAGTCGCATTGCAGCAGCCACAGGTAACGTCATAAGTGATGATACAAGTAAAATACCGACGATGCGCATACTTGCAGCAATAACAAGCGCTGTAACGATCATAAATAAGAGATGAATCCAACGTGCAGGCAGACCGCTAGCTTTAGCATATTCCTCGTCGAAAGATAAAACAAAAAGTTCCTTAAAAAATATAAATAAAAAGATAATGACAACTGCAGCAATTCCTACCACTACCCATAAATCCTGACGTGATACAGCTGACACTGAACCAAATAAATAGCTCATTAAATCCGTGCTAAAGCCACTCGCAAGCGAGATAAATATAGCACTAATACCTATCCCACCTGACATAATAATTGGAATAGCAAGCTCTTCATAGTGCTTATATAAACGTCTAAGACGCTCAATTAAAACCGAACCGCTGACAGATGCCAATATGCCTAAGTAAATCGGATTTAGCATTGCTAAAGCTGTAACAGATTGACTGATATATAAGCTTCCCGCTATTCCCGCGAGTGTCACATGTGACAAGGCATCAGCAATAAGCGAAAGCCTGCGAACGACAATAAAAACACCTAATAGCGGTGCCAATATGCCAATTAATAGCCCAGAGAAAAAGGCATTTTGTAAAAATTCATAGTTAAAAATTGCTTCAATCATTATACCTTCTCCTTCTAGTGAATCTTTCTCACTGAATGGCCATACCAAGCATCAAGCGCATCATGAGAAATTGTATCAAATTCATTTTTGTAACCGTGGAAATGTATAGTTTGATTTAAACATGCTACATGACTGATACGATTCGACACTGTATCAACATCGTGTGTAACAAGAATCATTGTAATTCCCTGTTCCCGATTTAATTTCGCCAGCATATCATAAAATGACTGCACATTCTCATGATCAATGCCGACAGTTGGTTCATCCAATATTAGTAGCCTCGGTTCACTAACTAATGCTCTTGCAATAAAGACACGTTGCTGTTGCCCACCAGATAGCTCACCAATATTACGATTGATAAATGCTTCCATCCCAACAGCTTTTAATGCTTCCAATACTTTTTCCTTTGCATCTCGTCCAGGTCTTTTAAATAATCCTAATTTTTTCGATAATCCACTTTTCACTACTTCTTGGACAGTTGCTGGAAAACCCGAATTGAAGGCATTAGATTTTTGTGACACATACCCTATCCATTCACGATGCTTAAAAGTTGAACTTGGTTCACCAAATAGCTTTATTTCTCCAGACATTGGTTTTAGTAATCCTAAAATAATTTTTAATAATGTAGATTTCCCTGAACCATTCGGACCAAGAAGTGCTAAAAAATCTCCCTCTTCTACACGGAAAGAGATATTTTTTAATACTTGCGTATAGTCATATTGAAAAGACACATTTTCAATGTCAATTAATGATTTTTTCATGTATGTTCTCTTCTTTCTAATTCATAATCATTACGATTTAACAAGTTGTAAGTATATATGAAAGTACAGTTTTTGTAAAGAAAATAAGATTGCTATTCTACTGTTTTCGATTTCGAGTTGGTATAGACATTGATTCTAATACATTAATGTGAAGCTTTTTCATAGCTAGCACGACGTTCACAAGAATGATTTTTGTTTCAAGAAACTAAACAACTTTAAAAGGAGGATTAGCTTTGAGTATTCAATTTTTACAGCAATTAACACAAAGTAGTGATAAGGAAGTTGTTGCGATTGCACGTGCTGAAGGATTTGAAATTACTACTTCTGAAGTAAGAAAACTCCGTCCTTATTTGGAGCAATTCTCATTTACGTGGCTCTTTTTAGGTATTCCAAAAGATATTCTTGTAGAGGTAGAAGCTGTTTTAGGTAGAAAGCGTTCCAGACAACTAATTGCATTGTTTACGAAATAATCAATTTCTCCAGGCGTAATTGCCGCTGTCGCTTCGCTTTCGCGCAGTAAACATTTGTAGCTGACGCTTTGCTTTCGCTACAGTAAACATTGCCGCTGTCGCTTCGCTTTCGCACAGATAAATTGCCACAGGACGTGGCGTTCTTAGACTGAGTTCCTCTATTTTAGTATGTGTTTAGACACCCATTGAAATAAAGGATCGCATCAGCATTCATCTCATCACCATGAAAATAAAAAAAGCCCGAAAATCAGCAACTATACCGCTGATTTCGGGCTTTTTATTCTATCCTCTTAGAGCATCGATTAACTCTGGTTTAAACTCTCCATTACGAAGCATTTCAATTTCATGTTTATAAGGAGCCGATTTTGATTTGGCATCACTATTTAAAGCAACAAATGGTGTTTCTAAGATTTTAGGAACCTCCATTAATTGTGGATGATGCACAATATTTTTTAATGCATCAAAGCCAATATGACCAAAGCCAATATTTTCGTGACGGTCTTTTCCTGCACCACGGACATTTTTTGAATCATTGATATGCAGGACTTTGATACGATCAACACCTATTAATTTATCAAACTCATTTAAGACGCCATCAAAATCTTCTACAATATTATAACCAGCGTCATGCGTATGACATGTATCAAAGCATACTGAAAGACGCTCATTATGTGTTACGCCATCTATAATTTTAGCAAGTTCTTCAAAGGAACGACCACATTCAGTTCCCTTCCCCGCCATTGTCTCTAATGCGATTTGTACAGGGTAATCCTGTGACAGTACTTCATTTAAACCTTCAATAATCTTGGCAATACCTGCGTCTGCTCCCGCACCGACATGGGCACCTGGATGCAATACAATTTGTGTTGCTTCCAACGCTGCTGTTCGTTCGATTTCAGTTTGTAAAAAATCTACACCTAGACGGAAAGTTTCAGGTTTTTCTGTGTTCGCAATATTAATAATGTATGGAGCATGGACAACAATATTTGTCATTCCATGCTCTTTCATGTGTAGTAAACCATTCATAATATTAAGATCAGCAATTGCTTTACGACGAGTATTTTGCGGAGCTCCTGTATAAATCATAAAGGTATTTGCCCCATATGAGAGAGCCTCTTTACTTGATCCGAGCAGCATTTCTTTTCCACTCATTGAAACATGTGATCCAAGTAGCATTTAAATGCCTCCTTATTTTTTACCGCGAGCTTTTAAACGACGTTCACGTTTTTTAACTTTTTCCATTTCCCATTTCATATTACGCTTGTATCCTGGTTTTACTTTTTTCGGCTTACGCACTAATGCTTTTGCTTTCGCATCGATTTCATTTTCATGCTTCACACGGTTTTTACGTGCATGGCGATCCTTTAGTTCAGACCATTCGCCATCTTTTACATCTTTTTGAACAAATGGAATACCCATTTTCTCAACACGTACTACTGCATCCTCATCTGATGGCTCAAACAACGTGATAGCAGTTCCTTTATTCCCTGCACGCGCTGTACGTCCCACACGATGAATAAAGAATTCTAAGTCCTCTGGAATTTCGTAGTTAATGACATGTGAAATTCCTTGAATATCGATACCACGTGCCGCAAGATCTGTTGCAACGATATATTGATAGTCCAATTCTCGAATTTGCTTCATCATCTTCTTACGATCACGTGGACTTAAGTCACCATGTATTTGACCACAGCGAATCCCGTTTTCATTTAAGTAGCCAGCAACGTGCTCTGCTGTTTTACGTGTGTTAGTGAAAATTACCGCTAAAAACGGATTGATTCCTTCAATGACTTCCAACAAACGTTTGTTACGTGATTTAGAACGCACTGGTACAAGCACAAAGTCAATTCCTTCTGCGACCGGGCGTTTATCGTTCATATGGACATGAACAGGTGCTTCCATATATTTTTTTAAGAAAGGCTGAAGCTTTTCTGGAATTGTTGCTGAGAATACAAACATTTCAAGGTTTTCTGGCATTTGGGAAGCAAAACCATCGATTTCCTCTATAAAGCCCATATCGAAGGCTAGATCTGCCTCATCGACAACTAAAATTGGTGCCGTATGCACAAATAACGCTTGCGCTGAAACGAGATCACGAATACGTCCTGGCGTTCCGACAACAATTTGTGGTTGCGTTTTTAACTTATCAATGGAGCGTTGCTTGTCCGTACCTCCAATAAATAGTTTCGCTTGAATAGTTGTTCCTTCAATTAATTGATTTAATGCATCAAAAATTTGTTGTGCAAGCTCACGTGTAGGTGACGTAATAACAGCTTGTACTTCCTGCTTGTCAGCATTAATTCGTTGCACAATAGGAATTAAAAAACTATGTGTTTTTCCCGTCCCTGTATGCGCTTGTCCGATTGCACTCTTTCCTTTTAATAGTAGCGGAATGATTTCCTTTTGAATCGGCGTTGGTTCTGTAAAGCCAAGTTTTGCAATTGCGTCCTGCAAAAATGGCTGAAAATTATAATCAGTATATTTTGACATAATTCGTTCCTCCTAACATCTTTCCCATTGTATCATGATTCAACTTTTAGGTATATTAACGTCCTATTATCTAAAGCATGAACATAATTGTATATTTTTATCATAGCTGTAGCGAAGCCCTTATCAAAGTTACTCGAAATACTGTGAATATGCAATAAAAAAAGCGCTAACCTTTGTTTTTTGATACACTTTATATTTATTATTTTGTCGACAAGCGGATAGCACTATAATGCTATTGGAAAAATCCAAGAATTAGTATTTTTTATGTCAATTTATTGTTAACTAATGCTTTGAAGAATTACCATATGTTACGATAAAAATGTAAGATACTAGAGGAGGTTGACTTATTATGAAAGCAGCAAGATGGTATAAAGCAAAAGATATCCGTGTAGAAAACATTGAAGAACCAGTAATTTCACCTGGAAAGGTAAAAATTAAAGTACATTGGACAGGGATTTGTGGTAGTGATTTACATGAATACGCAGCTGGCCCAATATTCATTCCTGTGGAACAACCTCACTATGTCAGTAAAGATATTGCGCCAATTGTTATGGGACATGAGTTCTCTGGTGAAGTAGTAGAAGTTGGCGAAGGCGTTACAAAGGTACAAGTTGGAGATCCTGTCGTTGTAGAACCTATTCTTGCATGTGGCGAATGTGCTGCTTGTAAAAAAGGGAAATATAATATTTGTAAGCACCTAGGATTCCACGGTCTTTCTGGCGGTGGCGGAGGTTTCTCTGAATATACAATGGTAGATGAAAAAATGGTACATAAAATGCCTGAGGGGCTTTCCTATGAACAAGGTGCACTTGTTGAACCAGCGGCAGTAGCATTACATGCAGTTCGTCAAAGCAAACTAAAAGCTGGCGATACAGCAGCTGTCTTTGGTACTGGGCCAATCGGTCTTCTTGTAATCGAGGCATTACGTGCAGCTGGAGCAGCCGAAATTTATGCGGTAGAGCTTTCCGCAGAGCGTGCTGCTAAAGCATTAGAACTTGGCGCTACGGCCGTTATTAATCCTAAAGATGAGGATGCAGTAGCTCGTCTACATGAATTAACAAATGGTGGCGTAGATGTTGCATTTGAAGTAACAGGTGTTCCTGTAGTATTACAGCAAGCTATTGATTCTACAACATTTGAAGGAGAAACAATTATCGTTTCTATTTGGGAAACTGAAGCTTCTATTCTGCCAAACAATATCGTACTGACAGAGCGTTCTGTAAAAGGGATTATTGCTTATCGCGATATTTTCCCAGCCGTTATGGAATTAATGAAACAAGGTTACTTCCCTGCTGAAAAACTTGTAACGAAACGAATTACTCTTAATGAAGTCGTAACAGAAGGCTTCGAGGCACTAATGAAAGAAAAAAATCATATTAAAATCCTTGTAAATTCACAAGCTTAATTTATTTATAGCGACAGGTAGAGAAAACTAAGAAGCTTTTCTCTACCTGTTTTTATTTGTTAAATTTTTATCCCCCTATTGCTCATCATAATAACGTAGGGTTGATTTCCGTTCCGACTGGGCGATTTCCTGGGGGCGTCCGATGAGCCACTTCGCTTCGCTGCAGGGTCTCATCTGTGACGCTGATCCCCGAGGAGTCGCCCAGCCTCCACTCCAATCAACTTATATACATGGTAAACTTATTAACAAATGTCATCCCTAACTTTTGGTGATGAACCTATTTCTCATCCATTTTTTTTATAATATCTAGATTGGCCATTAGGTAGTTTACCTTATTTTCTCCAAAAGTTCCCAACGTCCGTTTTTCCGTATTTGCTGCTATAATTTTTTCAATCTCATCCTTCGCAAGCCCACTTGCTTGGGCAATTCGATCGACTTGTAATTCTGCAGCCTTCACACTAATATGCGGATCCAAACCTGAGCCTGAAGCGGTCATTAAATCAGCGGGTATGTCTTGTCGTTTTACGGATGGGTTTGCTAGTAAAAACTTCTCGATATCTGCTTCTATCCGTTTCTTTAATTCTGGATTGGATGGTGCATAGTTAAACGTTCCAGAGCTAACACCACTATAGTTCACCTGGCCATTTTCGTCTGGTATCGTATCCTCTTTCGTATAGACATTATAATTAACAGAGGAGACACGCCCCCAGAAATATTCCGGTGCAGTAAAAGCTTGACCGATTAATTCTGAACCAACAGCTTCACCATCTGCTTCTATTAAACTACCATTTGCTTTATGATGAAATAACCCTTGAGCTAATGCAGTTACTGCAAATGGGTATATAAAACCACATAAAACGAACATTGTCATTGTGATTAAAAATGCTTGCTTTGAATTCTCAAAAAGTTTTCGCATGTCCTTCCTCCTATAACCCAAACGTATGGAATAGTGGTCCAACTAGTAAATCAATCAACTTAATGCCGATAAAAGGAGCGATAATTCCGCCTACGCCATAAACAAGTAAGTTTTTATTTAATAATTTTTCAGCACTCATCGGCTTATACTTAACACCCCTCATTGCAATAGGTATTAATAGTGGTATAATCACTGCGTTAAAAATTAAAGCAGAAATTATCGCACTTGATGGAGAATTGAGATGCATAATGTTTAATGTCCCCATCTCTGGTACTGCGACCATAAGCATAGCTGGAATAATTGCAAAATACTTTGCGATATCATTTGCAATACTGAACGTTGTTAACGCACCTCGAGTCATGAGCAACTGCTTCCCTATTTCTACAACTTCAATAATTTTAGTAGGATTTGAATCTAAATCGACCATGTTCGCAGCTTCCTTTGCTGCATTTGTTCCTGAATTCATGGCAAGACCTACGTTAGCTTGTGCTAATGCAGGGGCATCGTTCGTCCCGTCTCCAGTCATAGCTACTACTTTCCCTTGTGCCTGCTCATCTTTAATAACTTGAATTTTGTCTTCTGGCTTACTTTCTGCAATAAAACTGTCCACCCCTGCTTCCTTTGCAATAGCTGCTGCGGTTAATGGATTATCTCCTGTACACATGATCGTTTTAATACCCATTGCTCGAAGCTGATCAAAGCGTTCCTTAAGTCCGGCCTTTACGACATCCTTTAAGTAAATGACACCTAAAATTTTATCGTTTAACGCTACTACTAGTGGTGTTCCACCAACAGAAGATACTTGTTGAATCAGCTGTTCCAAATTTGTAGGAATGCTATGACCTGCTTTTAAGCTCTCTTTTTTTATCGTATCATAGGCTCCTTTTCGAATTTTTGTGCCATCCTTCATATCCATACCACTCATACGAGTCTGTGCGGTAAAGGGAATATGTTCACTTGACTTAATAATGTTTTCTTCATCGTTAGTATTCACCCCTAATTCACAAGCAAGTGACAAAATAGACTTTCCTTCCGGTGTATCATCTGTTAAAGAACTAAGCCATGCAGCTTGCATTAAATCTTTACTGTCCACCCCTTTTACTGGGAGAAATTCAGCTGCCATGCGATTTCCATAAGTGATAGTTCCAGTTTTATCCAAAATTAATGTATCTACATCTCCACATGCCTCTACGGCTCTTCCAGACATCGCAATAACATTAAACTGAGTAACTCTATCCATTCCTGCAATACCGATTGCCGACAATAATCCACCAATGGTTGTAGGAATTAAACAAACTGTAAGGGCAATTAATGTTGCGATAGAAATCGGTACATTTAAATAAGTTGTCATTGGATAGAGCGTCACAACAACTAATAAGAAAATAATCGTTAAGCTTACTAAAAGTGTATTGAGTGCTATCTCGTTTGGCGTTTTTTTACGACTGGCTCCTTCAATGAGCGTGATCATTTTGTCTAAAAATGATTCCCCAGGCATCGAAGTAATTTCGATCATCAGCCAATCACTCGTAACCGTCGTACCACCTGTAACTGATGAAAAGTCTCCACCCCGCTCCTTTACAACAGGGGCAGACTCACCTGTTATCGCCGATTCATCCACAGTAGCAATTCCCTCAATAACTTCTCCATCATTTGGAATAACCTCTCCTGCCTGAACTAAAACAATGTCACCCTTTTTTAATTCATGTGCCTGTTTAAGTATTTCAGAACCATCACTAAGTAAGACACGAGCCTGTGTAACTGTTTTAGTATTTTTTAACGTTTGAACTTGTGCCTTTCCTCGGCCTTCAGCAATCGACTCAGCAAAGTTTGCAAATAGAATGGTTACAAAAAGAATGACCGCGACGATCGCATTATACAATCGATCATGTTCTCCTCCTCCGCTACCAAACATATTCGGAAAGAGGGTTAATAACAGCACAAACATAAACCCAACTTCTACTACAAACATAACTGGATTTTTCAGCATATATAGTGGACTAAATTTCTTTAAAGCGTCTATAATCGAGCTTTTTAGCATATTGCCCGTAAGCAAACCTTTTCTTGCTGTTTCCATAGGTGTCTCTCCTTATTTATGAATAAAGTTGTAAATGCTCTGTAATTGGCCCGAGTGCTAATGCCGGTAAAAATGTAAGAGCACCAATCATTAAAACGATAGCAACAAGTAAAAATGTAAAAATAGTATTATCTGTTTTCAATGTTCCTACCGAGTCACTGTGAAACATTTTTTTCGCTAATAGAGACGCTATTGCGAGTTGAATAATGATCGTCAAATAACGTCCGAAGAACATGGCGAGCCCTGTCGTTACATTCCAAAATGTTGAGTTGTCAACTAATCCTTCAAAACCTGAGCCATTATTTGCTGAGGCAGACGCAAATTCATATAGTACTTGAGATAAACCATGTGCCCCTGGATTCGTTATGCCTGCTACACCTGCTGTTGTTGCAACTGCAAGCGCTGAAAATAATAGAATAATAGCAGGATGGATTAAAATACAAAGAGCAATTAGCTTCATTTCCTTCTCCTCAATTTTCTTGCCTAAAAACTGAGGTGTTCGACCAATCATCAAACAGGCGATAAAAATTGTTAGTAACACATACATCATCATGTTCATTAGGCCGACTCCCTTGCCTCCAAAGACAACATTTAGCATCATATTAAACATCGGTACAAGACCACCAAGCGGCGTTAATGTATCATGCATATTGTTGACAGACCCCGTTGTAAAAGCAGTGGTCACTGTCGTAAATAACGCTGATTGTGCCACCCCAAAGCGCATCTCTTTTCCTTCCATACTGCCAAGCTCCTGTGCAACTCCGAGCTCATTAATGATCGGATTACCCGCTCTCTCCGCAACATACACAGTTACCAATCCGACTAGGAATAGCGCACTCATTGCCACAAAAATGGCTAGCCCTTGCTTTCCAAAGATCGTTTTTCTTTTTCCATATGCAACCATTAAACTAAAGGCAACTACACAAGCACCTGGTAATAGCATCATAGATAGCATTTCCACAATATTAGAAATGACCGTTGGATTCTCAAAAGGTGTTGTTGAATTCGCCCCATTAAAGCCACCACCATTTGTTCCTACATGCTTGATAGATTCAAGAGAAGCTACAGGTCCAAGTGCAATATCTTGTAATTTACCTTCTATTGTTTGTACAGTTTTATTCGCACTCAAGGTTTGTGGTGTACCTTGAGATACTAAAATAATGGCCACAACAATAGATATAGGCATTAACACACGTGTGATAACACGCACAAAATCCACAAAGAAATTACCAATAGTGTCGGTTTTAGCAACAAGACGACGGCAGAACGCCATACAAGCCGCATAACCAGTAGCTGCAGATGTAAACATCATAAAGATAATGATTAGCATTTGTGATAAATAACTTAGTCCTGATTCGCCACTATAGTGCTGAAGATTTGTATTCGTCATAAATGAAATTATGGTATTAAATGAAAGTGTTGCTTCCATATTGTCAATCTCATTTGGGTTTAAAAACAACATAGCTTGAATTCGTAAAAGAACGTATCCAATAAACACCATAAAGGCGTTCGACAAAATTAATGAAAGTACATACTGTTTTCCCGTCATATCTATTTGCTTAATGCCACATAATTTATATATAACGGCATCAAATCTGTCCATTATTGGATCAAGCCATGTTTTTTGTTGCATTGTCACCCGAAATAAATAGTGACCAGTTAGAATAACGATTGGTAAAGAAATAATTAATACGATGGCGATTTGCCACATACCGCAATACCTCCTACAAGCCTATTAATAGTTTTCAGGATAAAGTAATGCATGCCCTAGATAACCGAAAAGGAATACAAGTACAATTCCCATAACAATCCACATTTTTTATTCCCCCCTTACTTTTCATCGACTAACTTGAAGCACCAAGCTGTTAATGCATATAGACTTGCAAAGCTTATGATGAGTAAGCCAATCATATAAAAGTCCATCAATCGAGCACCCTCCTTTATTTGGATGCTCTCATCATACTGACTTTCAAATTAATGTAGTGTTAGGAAATCGCTTTTCCTATTAAGAAACTATAAAGAGGGAAAATCTTAATACTTTCTTAATGGAAGATAACGCTATAATACAAATGAGGTGAAAGAGGATGGAAAATACACGTCCAACTCCAGAGACGTTTTTAGCGAGGCTTCAACAGGAAGAACAATTTGTAGGGAAGCTAAAGATCTTTCTTGGTTATGCTGCTGGAGTAGGTAAAACTTATGCAATGCTAGATGCAGCACATCAAGCAAAAAAACTTGGTAAAGATGTGGTAGTTGGCTTTGTAGAACCACATCCTCGTCCAGATACGTTAGCTTTACTCGAGGGACTTGAGCAAATCCCTACGAAAAAAATAATTTATAAAGGGAAACCTTTTCAGGAATTAGATATTGATGAAGTACTAAAGCGCAAACCGGAAATTGTCATTATTGATGAATTGGCACATAGCAATGTTCCAACGATGCGTCACAAGAAACGTTTTGGAGATGTAGAGGAATTACTTGCAAAGGGCATTCATGTCTATACAACCGTAAATATTCAACATATTGAAAGCCTACACGATATAGTAGAAGAAATAACCGGGATAAAAGTACGAGAGCGTATTCCAGATTATTTAATTGATCAAGCCGCACAAATAAAAATTGTCGATATTGAACCAGATGAGTTAATTCAACGCCTACAAGAAGGCAAAATTTATGTAAAACAACAAGCTGAAAAAGCGTTGCAATCTTTTTTTCGTAAACAAAATTTAGTATCACTTCGAGAAATTGCATTACGGAGAGCTGCAGATACGATTAACTATAAGCAGGTAAACAGCAACGAATCTATAAAGCATCATGTACAAATCGAAGAGCATTTACTTGTTGGTATTAGTAGCTCTCCTACGAATGCCAAGGTTATTCGAACTACTGCGAGACTAGCACAGGCATTACACGGGAAATTTACGGCTCTTTACGTTCAAAACGTACAGGAGCATGACAGGAGAAACGCAAATTCTGAACGACTTCAGCAACATATAAAGCTTGTTGAACAGCTTGGCGGCCATGTCGTAATTGTTCAGGAAGATGATGTAGCTGTTGCCCTTGCCAACTATGCACAAATTAGTGGTGTCACTAAATTAGTCATCGGTAGAACTAGCATGAGAAAAAAATGGTGGCGACCAAACACCAAAATTAGTGATCGACTCAATGAATTTGTGCCGAATTTAGCCATACATATAGTGCCAGATCAGGAAAACGAACAATTCTACTTCCCTACTGTAAAAAATAAGCTGTCATTTGAATGGCTTGACTTATTAAAAATGGCTGTAGTATTTGGCATAGTATCAGTTGTTGGGCTATATTTTTACACAATTGGTGTTAGCGACTCGAACATTATCACTATCTACATTTTAGGTGTTTTAATTCTTGCCATTTGGTCATCAGGATGGATGATGAGCATTATTAGCTCCATCATAGCAGTACTTCTTTTTAATTATTTTTTTACAGAACCGCGATTTTCATTTAACGCCTATCATCGTGACTATCCGATGACCTTTGTGATTATGTTCCTTTCAGGAGTGATTACAAGTAGCTTAACGAAAAAAATAAAGGAGCAAACCATTGTCGCTGTTCGTAAATCTTATCGAATGGAGGTGCTCCTTGATACAAATCGAAGACTTCAACATGCTAAGTCTATAGAAGAAATTATTACTGAAGGCATGTCACAAATCGTTAAATTAGTAGAAAAGCCAGTACAATTTTTTGAGATAGAAAATAACTTAATTGTGAACTCTATTTTTTTCCGTACCGAGAGCATATCTAGTATTGAAAATAAGAAGATAGCTTCCCAATTTGAGAATCCGAATGAGCATGGTGTAGTAAGCTGGGTTATCAATAATAAGCATGTAGCAGGCGTTTCCACTGATATATTTCCTGAAGTGAATGCCTACTATTTACCGGTTATTTCAAATGGGAGTGTTAAAGGTGTTATCGGTATTGCCCTGTCAAAGCAATCACCCTTACCTGCATTTGAGCGTAATATTTTGCATGCCATTATTAATGATTTTTCATTCGCACTTGATAAATGGTATTTACAAAAACTCAATGCAGAAGTAGCTAGAGAAGCTGAAATGGAACAAATGCGAGCAAACCTTTTGCGCGCCGTTTCTCATGATTTAAGAACACCACTAACTGCTATTTCCGGTAATGCAGATATATTACTATCTAATGCACCTTTAATTCGAGAGGATGAAAAAAGCAAAATATATGAGGATATTTATAAAAATTCAAAATGGCTTGTACAAATGGTTGAAAACTTACTTGCTGTGTCTAAGTTAGAAGATGGACAATTTGCTATAGAGATGCAATTGGAACTTGTAGAAGATATTATTCAAGAGGCACTAACACATGTCGTTCGCCTAAACAATACACATGAAATATCCTATCATATTGAACCAGAATTTTTATTTGCTGTAATGGATGCGCGACTGATTATTCAAGTTCTAATTAATATTATTGATAATGCATTGACCTATACACCGTCAGGCAGTGTTATTACTATAAATGTCAAAGAATCTGAACGTTTCGTACACTTTAGTATTTCTGATGATGGACCTGGCATTGATGATGCTATAAAAACCAGCCTTTTTGAGCCATTTACTACCGGAAAAGTACAGCGTAGCGATAGCCGAAGAGGCTTAGGATTAGGCTTGGCTCTATGTCAAACTATTTTAAAATTACATGGTAGTGAAATAACAGTTTCGGATAATAAACCAAAAGGAACGATTTTTAATTTTTCACTAAAAAAAAGCCCTTTACCAAAAGTTAGAGATAACATTTATTAAAACGTTCGTATAAGTTGATTGGAATAGAAGCCGGGTGACTTCTTGGAGATCAGTGTCAAAGAGTAGATCCTGAACGGTGCCCCAGGTAAGCACAGATCGGCACGAAAATCAGCCACATGTTTATGGTGATGAGCTAAAAAGGAGTAATGAAATTCGATGAATAAACGAATTCTAGTAGTAGAAGATGATATAGCCATTGGCAATTTAATTAAAATGACATTAGCTACTCAGCAGTATGAATTTGACATTGCACGAGATGGTCATAGTGCTTTACAAAAGGCTCTTGCTATGAATCCAGACGTGATTATTTTGGATTTAGGACTACCCGACATAGACGGGGTAGAGCTTATAACGAAAATTAGAAGCTGGACTCAAACACCTATTATCGTAGTTAGTGCACGCGGCGAAGAGCACGATAAAATCAATGCTTTAGATGCCGGTGCAGACGATTATGTTACAAAGCCTTTCAGTGTTGAAGAGCTATTAGCCCGAATTCGAGTAGCTTTGAGAAGAATGTCATTTGAGCATCAGCTAGAAAGTGAACCCTCTGTCTTTGTAAATGGTCATTTACAAATAAACTACGCGGCAAATACAGTGTTTGTAAATGACAAAGAAGTACATTTGACGCCTATTGAATATAAGCTCTTGGTTATTTTATCAAAGCATGTCGGCAAAGTTTTAACGCATAATTTTATTTTAAAGGAAGTTTGGCATAATGCACTTCAATCGGATGTTCCAAGTCTAAGAGTTTTTATGGCTACTCTTCGAAAGAAAATAGAGGATAATCCAGCTAACCCAAAGTTCATCCAGACACATGTCCGCGTTGGTTACAGAATGCTTCGTTGTCACGATGAAGAATAATGTTTAATCTTACTTTAACTTTGCTATTCCAATATTACTTTCTACAGTAAACTTAATATTGATACACTAGATAAAAAATGATAAGATTTTTTTGATAATGATTATCACTCACAAGAAAGTAGGTAGATCTTATGAACCTTCACGCGGTTCAATTGGGGGAAAAAGTTAAAGTGAAAGATCTACAGCAAATTGACTCTCTTTTATGTAAACGATTAAATGCTTTTGGTATAAAAGAAGGCTGTCAAGTTTGTATGGTCCAAAAAGGATGGTTTTCTGGAGCTTGTATATTGGAATGTCAAGGACAAAAAATCGGGCTTAGAAAAAAAGATTTAATGGATATAAAGGTCGAACAAGTATGAGTAGATTAGCTTTAATAGGAAACCCTAATATCGGTAAAACATCATTGTTCAATACGTTGACAAATTCATATGAATACGTTGGCAATTGGAGTGGTGTAACCGTTGAAAAAAAAGTAGGACAAGTAAAAAAACTACAAAAAGAAATTATTGATTTACCTGGTGTATATACGCTTAATCCGATTTCAAGAGATGAAAGTGTTGTTACTTCATTTTTACTTGAAGATCAGGTAGATGGAATTTTAAATATTATCGATGCTTCTAATTTTGAACGAAATATGCAATTAACAGTAGATATACTTGAACTTAGAAAGCCTGTTTTCATCTGTTTAAATATGATTGACGTAGCGAAAAAGAAAGGCATTTCAATTGATGTCGAAAAATTACAGAGTTCTTTAGGAGTACCTGTTATTCCAATAAGCGCTCGTACTGGTAAAGGTGTCGAAGGTATTTATACTGCTATTCAGGCCTCCGATCGTACTCAACAACGTTTTACATTAACCTATGATGACTTAATTGAAGAAGGCATCTCAAAAATTGAAGCATTGTTACAGCATGTTCCTGAAGAACAAAGAAGATGGTGTACGATTCAATTTTTAATAGGAAATGAAGCCGTTGACGCTTATTTGAAAGAAAAGGAATACTTTGAAAAGCTAGATGCAATGCGCGATGCTTTAGAAAAGCAAATTGGTGAACCATTAAATAAAGCTATTGCTAAAAAACGTGATTTATATATTTCTAACATCAACAGCAAAGTAATTATACAAGAGAAAAGTGAAACACAATGGTCAGAGAAAGTTGATAAAATTCTAACACATCCAATTTTGGGTGTTCCGATTTTCTTAGCGCTTATGTTTTTAATGTTTCAAGCAACGTTTGCATGGATCGGTACCCCACTTTCTGATTTCCTGGATGGCATTGTAGGAGGCTCTCTTACAGATGCTGTTACTCAGGGCTTAGAAGCTATTGGTGCAGCTCCTTTTATTGTTCATTTAATATGTGATGGGATCATTGCGGGTGTTGGCGGTGTTTTAGTTTTCATTCCACAAATCTTTGTACTATTTTTCTTTATTTCACTATTAGAAGATTCAGGTTATATGGCGAGAATTGCCGTTGTCATGGATCGCCTTATGGAATTTTTCGGTTTAAACGGCAAAGCGTTTATTCCGATGATTGTAAGCTTTGGATGTAATGTTCCAGGTGTAATGGCGGCGAGAACAATTGAACAGCCGAAAGAACGATTATTAACAATTCTTGTTGCGCCGTTTATGAGCTGCTCAGCAAGGTTACCTGTATATGCTTTGTTCGGTGCAGCATTCTTTACTCAACATCAATCGTTAGTGGTATTCTCCCTATATGTAATGGGTATAGTGGTAGCGCTTATTGTGACAAAAATATTATCAATGACGATTTTGAAAAATGAAACTTCAGTTTTTATTGTTGAATTACCAGCCTATCATGTACCACAGCTTAAAACACTTTGGCGTTCTACTTGGGAAAAAGGAAAAGGATTTTTCCGCAAAGCTGGTACTATTATCTTTGCCGGCTCCGTTATTATTTGGCTTCTTTCTTATTTAGGACCACATGGCGCTAATGACAATATGGATGACAGCTTTTTAGCAATGATCGGTGGCGCTTTTGGTGTGTTGTTTATCCCACTAGGCTTTGGAACATGGCAAGCCGGTGCATCCCTTATTGCTGGATTCCTGGCAAAAGAAGTAATTGTTTCAACAATGGCGATTATTTATAGCGTAAGTGAAGGTGTCTTATCCTCTACAATGACAACTCATTTTACTGCTTTAAGTGCTTATACATTCTTGGCCTTTGTTTTACTTTATATGCCTTGTTTAGCCACAGTAGGCGCAATAAAAAGGGAAACACAGTCTGTGAAATGGACTTTATTTGCAACCATTTATCCATTTGTTGTAGCTTATCTTATTGCACTTATGATTTATGGCATTGGGAATTTATTCATGTGAGGTGTAAAGAATGAGTTTATTGATTAATATCTTAATCGGTTGTATTATTTTTGGCTATGCTGGTATTACTTTATATAAGAGCATTAAGAAGCAGAAGAAGGGCAAATGCGCATCATGCTCATTACAGAAAAGTTGTTCTTCTAACACTTGCGTCCCCCCTTCTCAACTGAAAGATTTTACTACTAAATAAATAGAGCGAGGTATTTCCAAACTGTTAATTCGTTGGAAATTATCTCGCTTTTTTTTGCACTTTTATACATGGAGGGTAGGAATTTTGAAATGACATTTTGCTAAAACGTATACCATTGGATAAGTTGATTGGAGTGGAGATTGGGCGACTCCTTGGGGATTAGCGATTCAGAGGAACGAAGGCTAAAACCATCACGTCCTGTGATAACGCCTTCGTGACCAACATCGTGTTGGCCCGAGACCCTGCAGCGCAGCGAAGCGGCTCATCGGACGCCCCCAGGAAGCCTTTGCTCTGTGCGAAAGCGAAGCGTCAGCAATTGTTTTATCTGTGCGAAAGCGTAGCGACAGCAACAACAAAGCGCCCAGTCGAAACGGAAATCAACCACTCGCTTTGCTGATAAGCCTCTTAAATTTTAAATTTATTGATTTCTTCCTTCACAGTCACCGCTTCTTCACTTAATGCCTTAGCAACAGTATTTATTTCTTGAATGGTCGCAACTTGCTCTTCTATTGTCGATGCTATTGTTTCAGATTGCTGTGCAGCATGCTTGGAAGAAGAGGACATTTCATTGACCGATGCTGCCACTTCTTCAGTACTTGCAGAAATTTGTTGCGTAGAAGCAGATACATTCTCGATTTGAGATGTCATTTCACCAATCGCTTTTAAAATTCCATCGAAGGCATTTTGGGCATTCTGAATAAATGTGACACCTTCATCTACATTCAATACTGTTACATTTACGGCCTTTTCTACTTCTTTCGTTTCTTGCTGAATAAGTGCTATTACATCCACTATTTGATTGGCAGAAGCTTTGGATTCCTCAGCTAATTTGCGCACTTCATCTGCCACGACTGCGAAGCCTTTACCATGCTCTCCCGCACGAGCGGCCTCAATCGCAGCATTTAAAGCTAAAAGATTTGTTTGCTCAGTAATGTCAGTAATTACTTTCGTAATATGAACGATTTCAGCTGATTGCGTGCTTAGCTTCTTAATACGTTCATTTGTTGTATTTGAAGATTGTTGGATAATTGACATTTGGTTTTCTGCAATATACAACGTTTTTTCACCATCATTTGCAATAGATTGTGTGTCTACTGCTTTAGAATGAAGCATTTGAGTAGCCTCAGCAATACGTTGAACACCTTGAGCAGTTTCATCCATTGCTATCGAACTTTCACGACCTGTAACAGCTGCTTGATTATCACTAATCGCCATTCTCTCTACAAGGTTTGCAATATCATGAGAGGAATTTGAAATTTCTTCTGTACTTGCTGCTAGTTCTTCAGCAGCTGATGATGTATGCTCAACATTTGCCGTCATGCTATGTATTAGTGAATGTAAATTAGACTTCATCAAATTAAAAGAATCAGCCAAATCTTTAATTTCATCCTTCGTTCTAACTTCGATATCCTTTTGACATAAATCTCCTTTAGCAATTACCCTTGCTGCAGAAGTTAGCTTATTTACAGGAACAACGATGGAACGTACAAATATAATTCCAACTACTACACAAATCATTAAAATAATACAGAACATCCATAAGAACCATTGTTTATTATCATCAATAAGCTTTTCAACATGTGCTAAAGAATTTTGCATGTCTGTAATGTTTTCTTGTTGAAACAAATCTACTTTGTCATTAATCTCAACTGAAGTAGTATCAAATTCAAGCATCAGTTTATTCCCTTGCTCAGGCCCGCCTTGAATATAACTATGAGCCATTTTCTGACCAGTACTATAATACTCATCAAACGCTACTTTAATCGCATCTAATCTTTCCTGGTCTTCCTGATGCATTTTTTTCACTTGTTCCAAATCTTTATTAAAGATTTTACTATATTTTTCTGCTTGCTCAAATCCATCATCTAAATTATCGAGTGCTCTTGTGGCACTAATATCAGTCAAATACTGCTGAACCTGTACAACTGCTAACTTCATCTCATCTGCTAATAACGTCGTTTGAAGTGTTTTTTCTTTCATCAAATGTACTTGCTCCAGTTGGGATTTAGCATTTTGTTGCTGAAAAATTCCCATAACTAAAACTAATACTACGATTAGGCCAAACGACACTATACTTCTTACTTTAATTGACACAAAATACCTCCTATTTTTAACCTCTGCTATTTTAGTCTAGTAAAAATATTTTAACAATTTTTTACATTAATGTAACATATTTCCAGAACTAACTTTAAAATCATCTTTTTCTAACTTAATGATTTACCAACAAAACATTATACCTTTCTTATCGACTGGAATAGAGAAAAAAGTGTGTAGTTTTTAAGAATTTTTTACCACTTACTGTCTACATCTATAATAAGTAAACCTTACTGATATAGTGAGATACATTTATAATCGCCCTAGTTATTTATTTTGTGCGTGTCGAACGCTAACTTACCCTTCTGCATATCATATTTATAATCAGGTATGTCATCAATGTCAAATCACTATCGAAAGGAGATCGTTATGGTATTTAGACCACAGTTCCCGATGTATCCTGGTGGCATGAGAATGCCCATGCAAATGCCAATGCAACAAATGCCGATGCAAATGCCGATGCAAATGCCAACACCTCCACAAATGTCACCGCAGTCCTTTTTCCCGCCTGGAGGCTTCCCGAATCAACCACGAATTCCCGGTGGCTTTCCTATGTCTAGTGGAATAGGAGCATTTGGAGGACAAATGCCAATGCAGGAACCTTCAAAAATCGGTTCATTTTTGCAGCAAGCGAATAGCTTATTTAACTCAGCGAAAACATATACACCTTACATTCAGCAAGCAATGCCGATGGTAAAAAATATTCCGTCACTTTTAAAATTGTATAAAGGATTTCAAGGTCTTCCTGCTGCAGGAGCTGCCGCAGGGGCTGGAGCAGTAGCTGCTGAAGCAGCGGCTAGTGCAGGAGCAGGTTCAACTAAAAGTCGAAAAGCGTCTCGACAAAATGGATCATTTACTCCTGCTGAACCACTTCCATCTAAGCCCCGTATATTCCAGCCGCCTATGTAGATGAAGGTTTCTTTGTATTCGCCGTCCCTGTCCGTTATAATGTAGGTAGGTAAGCTTGAAAGGAGTCACAACCATGCAAGTATTAAAAGTTAATCCACGTGGCTATTGCTACGGTGTTGTTGATGCGATGGTCATCGCTCGAAACGCCGCACTCGATAAAACATTACCAAGACCTATCTACATTTTAGGTATGATTGTGCATAATAAACATGTCACGGATGCCTTTGAAGCAGATGGCATCATCACATTAGATGGCGAGAATCGTTTAGAAATTATTGAACAAGTTGAAACTGGCACTGTTATTTTCACAGCACATGGTGTTTCACCTGAAATTCGTGAAATTGCGAAGCGAAAAGGCTTAGTATCCATTGATGCTACATGTCCTGACGTAACAGTTACGCACGATTTAATTCGTGAAAAATCAGCAAATGGCTATGATATTATATATATCGGTAAAAAAGGCCATCCCGAGCCAGAGGGAGCAATTGGGGTTGCACCAGATCATGTACATTTAGTGCAATCATCCACGGATATTGATGCATTAAATTTAACGAATGATAAATTACTAGTAACAAATCAAACGACGATGAGTCAATGGGATGTCGCTCATTTAATGGATAGTTTAAAAGAGAAATTCCCACATATTGAAGTGCATAAGGAAATTTGTTTGGCAACCCAGGTCCGCCAAGAGGCAGTTGCACAGCAAGCTGGGGAGGCAGATTTACTTATTGTTGTTGGTGACCCAAAATCCAATAACTCGAATCGTTTAACACAGGTTTCTGTTGAAATAGCAGGGACGCCATCTTATCGAATTGCAGACGTTTCTGAGCTTAAAGTTGAATGGTTAAAAGGAATTAATTCTGTCGCTGTTACAGCAGGTGCTTCTACGCCAACACCAATTGTAAAAGAGGTTATTTCATTCCTTGATCATTTCGATGAAAATGATGAATCAACACATATCATTGAGCGTACAGTTACATTAGATAAAATTTTACCTAAAATTAAAACGCCAAAGCCTGTTGATAAAATTATGCCTTACTAAGAACAAATGCGCTAAAGCTTTGGAGAGCCCGAAGCAAAAGTAAACGCTCCACCACTTTTGCACGAGGGATCGAAGCGACCTCGAGGATGTAGCGCTTTAGCTTAGACGATAACTATGACTTTGGTTATCCACAACTTAAAAATCTATAGTAGTAAAAAATCCTGATTGTCTATTTTGACAATCAGGATTTCTCATTATTTACTAAAATAATAATTGACTGGACGACCAATGCCACCATAATGCACATCCATCGTAATTTCCTCTTGCTTCTCTAAATAATCTAAGTATCTTCTTGCTGTTACACGCGCAATACCTACACCACTGGCTACTTCCTCTGCTGATGCTCCTTCTACAGATTGCAAATAGTGCACAACTTTCTCTAGTGTTGCACGATTAAACCCTTTAGGTAAACTTTTTTCTGACCGTAAGACATTGGATTGCTGAACCTCATTATCCCCTCCATGATAATGGAATAACTGATCAAGCTCTCCTTGTGTTAATTCACGCTCTGTTTGCATTTGCTTTTTGAAGCGCAAATAATTTTCAAGCGTTCCTTGCACTCGTTCAAATGAAAAAGGTTTCATAATATAATCAAAGACGCCAAGATGCAGGACCTGTTTTACAGTTTCCATATCATTAGCAGCGGTTACCGTAATGACATCTACCGGTAACTTGAGTTCACGAATTTTCCGTAAACTTGTCACTCCATCCTGCTCTGGCATAAAAATATCCATAAATACTAAATCTGGTTTCAGTTTTTGAATTTGAGCAATCCCTTCAACTCCATTTGAGGCTTGTCCAATTACTTCAAATCCAGCTATCTTTTCAATAAATTGGCGATTAACCTCTCGCACCATTGGATCGTCCTCTATTAATAAAACCTTTGTTTGTGTCACTGTTAGTCCTCCATACACTCTGTTCTATCTCTATATGTGCAAATTTTCACTTAAGGAAGATATCTACGAGAGCGCCACACTGTTCCCATAGAATTTCTCGCTTCTATTTCAACTATTCATATTGCATTACTCATAGGATTGATTTTCATGACAACCAAGCGCTTTCTTAGGGATGTCAAATGAACCCCAAAGAGTCGCCCAGCATTTGATGATGGGCCTATTAAGTATGGTAAAAAGTTATTAAAAAGCTTGTCCCTTTATTCGGTTCACTTATGACTTCGATTTCTCCCTTTCCTTTTTGTACAATTTCTTTTATTAAAAAAAGTCCAATGCCTCGACCTTTTTTCTCTTTTGTCGAATAGCCATTATCAAAAATATGTGCCTTGACTTCATTTGTCATGCCTTTACCATTATCCGTTACTAATATTGCCAGAACATCCTCATCTTCATCAACAGAAACATGGATTATTTTTTCTTCAATTTGTACATCCCTTAATGCATCAAAAGCATTTTCAATTAAGTTACCAAATAAAATAACGAAATCATGATGATCTAAATTGTTAGGAAATGTTGTCAAACGGCTTTCTCTGTCAATCTCCAGTAGAATTCCTTGTTCTTTTGCATAGGAGATTTTACTAAGCAATAGCCCAGAAATATTTTCATTTTTAATCCGTTCATTTAGAAAGTTTGTAATTTCATCGTGTTCTTCTTTTACTTGTGTTAAGTAAGAAAGTGCTTGTTCATGATGTCCAAGTTGTAAAAGACCAGCAATTGTGTGCAATTTATTTTTATGCTCATGTGTTTGTACGCGTAATGCTTGTACAAATGCCTTAACACCCGTTAATTCCTCTGCAAGCTTTTTCACTTCTGTACGATCCTTAAACATGGCCACAGCTCCAACCGTTTTTCCATTAACTTGTATAGGAATACGATTACTCATAATATTGTTATCATTAATATAGAGCTCACGATTAAAAATGGGTTGATCTAGCTCCAAAATTTCAGGTAATCGTGTATCAGGTAAAACGTCAAAAATTTTCTTCCCTATTAATGTTGAAGGCTTTTTGTGAACCCCCAATATGTCACACGCTTTTTCATTAAATATTGTGATTGTCAAATCATTATCAATGGCAATAATTCCTTCATGCATCGCGTTAAATGTTTCCGTTCGTTCTACATACATTTTAGCAATTTCGTGGGGCTCTAACCCAAACATTTGCTTTTTCATATGAAGCCCTAATGTATGAGCCCCCCATGCACTAAAGAAAAGAGATAATAAAATAGTAATCATTAATTCTGTTTGAATAGATTGTAGCAACTCTGCCACAGTTAAAACACTATAGCCCACTACTACTACGCCTATTTGTTTACCTTCTTTACTCATGATTGGGACGAATGCTCGTACCATATCTCCATGGTCACCATGTGCGATGGATGTATAATAATGCTCAGAAAACGCAGCGTTTAGATCTCCTGACTCCGAGATTTGCCCAATCTCCTCTGTATTTGGATGTGAGTACTTGCGCCTTTGCATATCCAGTACAACAATATACTGTGCGCCATTTATATCACGTATTTCCTCCACTACAGGATTTATGTGTTTGGTAGCCTCGTTAAAATTATTATTTGATATGTAAGTTTTCAGCTCGGGAAGCTGTGATACTGTTTTTGCCACAAGTAAAGCCTGATCTCCAAGCTTATCCTTTTGCACAGTCATGACGAACCCTAGCAAAAATGTTCCACCTATACTAAAGGAGAGCATGAGAATAAAAAAAGTCAGAGACATAATTTTTCTCTTCATCGATATTTTTTGAAATTTCAAGATGTACGCCTCCCTCTTACTATATTTTAACTTACTCCATATGTTAGAATAACAAAAACATCAGAAAATACGAATAAATTAGGTGTAATAGATGAAAAAATTTATTATTGGAACAATAGCAACTGTTTTATTGTTAACGATAGCGTTTGGTGTTCAACAAGGCTTACTATTCGCAAAGCCTCTTCCCTATGACGATGAGCAAAAAGGTTTGAATACGCAAATTACGATTCATTTAAGTCATGTTGTTGCTGAGAATACGCCAAAAGGACAGGCGGCAAGTAAATTCGCCGAGCTTGTAGAGGAAAAAACAAATGGCAAAGTGAAGGTACACGTCTACCCAAACTCCTCCTTGTTTAATGATGAAAACGAGTTTCAGGCTTTGCAAAATGGACAAGTAGAAATGATTATCCCTACTTTCTCAAAGATGACATCCTATATACCAAATTGGCAGGTTCTTGATTTACCTTACCTTTTTAATACGGATGATGAAGTGCATGAGGTACTTACAGGTTCGATTGGTGAACAATTGTTAAATGAGCTTAAGCCTTTTCATATAAAAGGACTAGGCTTTTGGCATAATGGCTTTAAACATTTAACCTCTGTCGATCACCCTATTCATACTTTTGAAGATTTAAAAGGCTTACGTGTTCGTACAATGCCAAGTAAAACCCTTGAAAAGCAATTCGAGGCTGTTGGAGCTACACCAATCCCAACTCCATTCAGCGAGGTTTTTACTGATTTAGAATCGAATGCCATCGATGCTCAAGAAAACACAGCGTCAAATATTTATTCTAAAGGTTTCTATAAAGTGCAGAAACATATGACATTAACTAAGCATGGCATTTTAGGCTACGCCGTTTTAATGAACGACAAGTTTTGGAAATCTCTACCTTCGGAAATCCAAAAACAGATTATGGAGGCTATGAAAGAAACAACAGATTGGCAATTTGAACAAGCTGTAGAAATGAACGAAGAAAATTTGCAAAAACTTAAGCAGCAAGATAACTTTGAAATCTATACGATGAGTAATAAGGAACGCCAACGCTTTAAGGAAAAACTAGCGCCTGTTTATGATTTTTATAGAAACAATGTACAAGAAAACGATGTTTTATCGGAAATTGAAAAAATTGTGTCTCCTTAAAGTATTTCATCACTGCGGGAACAATACTTTTGTTCATTAATGATAAAATCCTCACTAGAGTGGGGATTTTTTTCTTGTGTATTATAATAGATTCCAAAATTACAAAACTACTATAAAACAGCCACGAACCCTTGATATCACTAGTTTTATTGATTTCCCAACGAAAATGAACAAAATGAACAATAGAAACTTTACGGTCATAAAAACTATTGTCGGAAAATTTCAGCTAAGATAACCTCATGAAAGCGTTCACATAATATTCATAAACAGTGTTAGGGGAGAACTTCATGCGTATAAATTTTAAAAACTTAACTGTACAAGTACTGATTGCCATTGTGCTAGGTATTATTGTAGGTGCTACGTTCCCAGAATTCGGAGCGAAGTTGAAAATATTAGCAGATATTTTTATTAAATTAATTAAGATGTTAATAGCTCCTATCATTTTCTTAACAGTTGTTATTGGAATTGGTAGTATGGGCGATGTAAAAAAAGTTGGTAAAATTGGCGGGAAGGCATTAATCTATTTTGAAATTGTCTCTACTTTCGCACTAGCAATCGGCTTAATCGTAGTCAATATTGTAAAACCTGGTAAAGGCTTTAATACAGCAGCTGCAAACGGTGCAGATGTATCCCAATATACAGAGGCAGCAGCCGCTACAGAGCATGATATTGGTGCATTTATTATGCAAATTATACCTGATAATGTTGTCGGAGCACTTGCAAATGGAGAGTTATTACCTGTTTTATTCTCAGCTGTTTTATTCGGCATAGCTGCTGCAGCTATTGGTGAACCAGCTAAACCAGTTATTAAATTTTTTGAACAAGTAGCAGATATATTCTTTAAAATTGTTAATATGGTCATGAAAGTTTCCCCGATTGGTGCATTCGGCGCTATGAGCTACACAATCGGAAACTTCGGTCTTAAATCACTAGGAAACTTAGGGTTTTTAATGCTTTCCGTTTATATTACAATGTTTATCTTTATCGTATTCATCATTGGTCTTATTACACGTTACTTCGGATTCAGTATCTTTAAGTTTATTAAATATATTAAAGATGAAATTTTTATCGTTATTGGAACATCATCATCAGAATCTGCCCTTCCTTCGATGATGCGCAAATTAGAAAACTATGGTTGCTCTAAACAAGTCGTTGGTCTTGTCATTCCAACGGGGTACTCCTTTAACTTAGATGGTACGTCCATTTACTTATCTATGGCAGCTATTTTTATCGCACAAGCTTATGGAGTTGATTTAGATGTTTGGCATCAAATTACATTACTTGCTATTTTAATGCTAACATCTAAAGGTGCGGCCGGTGTAACAGGCTCTGGCTTTATTACACTCGCAGCAACATTAGCAGCATTCCCTATGATTCCAGTAGAAGGGATTGCACTTTTAATCGGGGTCGATCGCTTTATGTCAGAAGCGCGCGCCGTTACAAACTTAATTGGTAATGGTGTAGCAACAGTTGTCGTTTCAAAAATGGAAAAAGAATTCGATCCAGAGCAGGAAAAACGTGCTCTTGCAGGAGAAGTTACAACTCAACAATAAAATGAAAGGCTGTCCGGTAGTGAAGAAATTCACATTATCGGCCAGCCTTTTTCATTGTTAAATTTCATATTCCATCTTTTAAAACCCAAATGTACTTCCATTTGTTGCTTGCATTAAAAATCAATCGAACTTTATCGCCTATTGAATCAATTATGCCTCGGCACAATTACCACTGACGCTTCGCTTTTGCACAGAAGATATTTGCCGCTGTCGCTTCGCTTTCGCGCAGAAAACATTTGCCGCTGTCGCTTCGCTTTCGCGCAGAAAACATTTGCCGCTGTCACTACAGATAAACAATGCGTCCGGAATCGGCTTTGTGCTTTGGCCTGCATAACCCTTCCTGATTTTGAGGACGATATTAAATTAAAAATAATAAAGGGCTCCGTTCTGATTGAAATAGATTAACTTTTAAGAATGTTGATCTATTTCACCACCAGCCTTTTTCAAAGCTCTTTGAAGTTGATAAATTTTCATCATACTAATTAATCCAGTTAGTAGGGCTCCCAATAGGACTGACCCAATAATGACGAGGATCAATGGCCACTCAGCTTTTCCAAATAAATAATTAACCGTTACCATGTCAACATTGATAACTGAAAAAACTGCGATAATTAAGACCACAATTAGTGCTAATATTAAGTTCCATTGCTTTTTCATAAGCCACCTCATTATTGTTAATAAACTATTACATTCACTATTATAGAATCAGAATTAGCTTAGGACAATCACTATTTCGCAGCAAGGGTATACCCTTTGATATTCAACTCACCACCTATAGTTGTGGTAGACTTCTGTACCTGTCGCTACGCTTTCGGTACACAAAACATTTGTAGCTGTCGCTTTGCTTTCGCTACACAAAACATTTGTAGCTGTCGCTTTGCTTTCGCTACACAAAACATTTGCTGAAAGAAGTTAAAATTTTTGTTGAAGGTGAAACCTAAGGTTAAGCTTCTCCGTATAGTAAGTAGATTGGAGGCTTTTTTATGACTACATTTACCCTTACCTACCCAAAAGCTTTCGAAAGCTTTTCAAATATCCCTATTGTGAATGAACAAAATGAGACGGTTTGCGTGCTACAAAAGGTTGAACGTTCATCCGTTGGAAAAGTAATCAATTCTGTTATGCTAGTTACAGCACAACAGTCATTACCGCATCGCTATGAATCACGCACTACTTTAGGGGCACCACTTTTTCAAGTGCAATCTACACTATTAACAAAGGGTGTTAGCCATCAGCTTATTATGCCAGATGGATCCATTTTACCGATACAACGGAAGACGGTTCAATTACTTGAATCCTCCTACTCTTTTACAATGGATGGGCTAGCTTTTCGCTTTGAAAAGGATTTTACTTCAACCGCTTATTTATATTGTAATGATGAAAAAATAGCTAGCGCTAGTAATGTAGAAACTGAACTTGTGCGTACTGGTATATCTTTTAAACTTTTTAACTCTGACGATACGCTCTTTGTTGCTTTGCTAGCAACTTTATATCAGGCTTTATTCTCAATGAGTAATTAGGAGGCTTATCACCATAGAGTGGGGTTGATTTCCGTTCCGACTTGGCGCTTTCCTAGGGGTGTTCGGCTTTAGCGGTGGAAAAAGTAATTTTAGCGGTGAAGTGGACGGCTTTAGCGGCGGAAAATGCAGTTTTGGCGGCGAAGCTCTAGCAGCGTAAAACAAAGTTCAACTAACGGAGAGAAAGCTCTTAATTAACATAAATACATACCGGTTTAAATAGATAATGAAAAAAAACTCCTATTGTTAGTTTATTGCATTTTACAACTACTTGTCGCTGATTTCTCATAAAAGCTAGCTCGTTCTTTTTTGTCTTTCACTACTGCTAGAATCATTCAATATATTCCGGGACACGAAATAAATTCGCTTTGTTTTGACCATTTTACGCCGACCTACTAAAAAAGGAGTACACTAAAGAGGTAGAAATACTATACATTTGGAGGCATTTAACATGGATACAAAAGCAGCAGATATTAAAAATTTAATGACGTTAGATCTACTTGTTCAAATTCTAGAAGAACGCGGTATTATGACAGAAAGAGAATTACAAGAACGTCTTACAAATAACGTTAAGCTTTCCTCAATGGATGCAGATTTAAAAGAAAAGGTCATTGAAGAAATAAAACATTAATGGAATGGATGACATTTCAAAAGGGGCCGCTTCCTAGGTAATAAAAATTCTGTAAGCGGCTAACGGGTTCTGTTTTGAAGTACAAAAAGCAAAATCGCAGGTTAAAAAGACAATTAATTAGCATATTAAAAGGTACTGCTTCGGTTATCAAGACCTATTTTTAAAAAAGATAGAAAAATTAAAGGGTTTTACATATTAGATATGACTAATATGTAAAACCCTTTCTTCTTTTACTAAAGCACCTGTTAGCCATCCATGAAATGCAAAAATCAGCACTTCACCATAGAAAATGAAAGATGATTAAGTTCTTTCATGGGAGTTGAAGAAGAAAGTAATAACAAGTAGTCTCAAGTTTTATTTAGTCAAGGAATACAACTATTATTGGTACATTTAATCTTTTATATTTATGTAACTTGTTATGTTAAATTGAAATATTTCAGTTCCAAAGTTATTTTTTTCAATAACGTCAGTTGCTAATTGTTGTGCTTCTTTTTTGTTCTTTTCATCGAACTTATCGTGTGGTAATACTAATGATATTTCAACGTTTTTATATGACAAGACTTTACCTTGTACGGCTACATCAAAGCCTTTTTCATTTAAAGTTGTCATGATGTCTCCCATTAAATCATTGTAACTTAGTCTTTGCGAAAAACGATTCCCTTCTTTTTCTGAATTATAAAAACTTTTTATATTAAATTGAAATAATTCAGAATCAAAATCATTTTGTTTAATAACTTCAGTTGCTATTTGCTGTATTTCTTCTTTGGTCTTTTCATCAACCTTTAGACTTCCTAATTTCACTATTACTTCAATGTTTTCATTAGGTAAAACAGCATGGTCTAAAACAAACCCATAGTTTCCGTCATGTAAACTTCTTTTTATCTGTTCCATCAGATTTTCTAATTCATTTTTTTCTTCTTGAGATAATTCTGAACCACGATTAATATCATCTTTTTCTTTACCAGAAACCTGTATATATAAAAACAAGGATGCTACTACCAATAAAAGTGAAGTAAAGCTGATTACACTAATTTTCCCTTTCTTCATAACGACACCTCCCTTTATAGGGTATGCCTGTTAATAAATCCTTATTCAACTAACCTGCTGCGTTAGTTGAACAAGAAGGGGAGAATAACCTTCTCCCTCATAACTTTTTATAAACCTCTGCGTAAGCAACTTTCAGTTGTTCCCTTAATTGCCCATATTAGTAATATTTAATATATGGGACTTCCTTATTTTGTTTGGGCATTCTGTTTAGTATTACTTCATTCGGTATACTTATTTTCGGTAATAGAATAGTGGTAAATTTTAATATCTGCATCAATGAAACCTCTTCGTTTCGCTCCATGCAGTGTTTGATACATATTCTCTCTACCAACAGGATTGTCTGTATGAAGATATATTTTGTTTGCCCGTAACCCTTTTTCACAAATATATTTTACTAAGTCATAACCTGTTGGCAATAGATTCCCTTGTAGATCTTCGCCTAAATCATGGTCAAGAGAAAGTATATCTACTTCGTGAGTTTCAAGTAAGTGAATGGCTTCTTGAAACGTTCTTGCCACGACAAAACCAATCGGACAATCTCTCAAATCATCCACGTATACATTCATCATCCTATGAATTCCTTTCTCCACAAACTGTTCGTTAGTTGAATAAGAAGGGGAGAATAACGTTCTCCCTCATAATTTCTTATAAACTTCTGCGTAAGCAACTTTCAGTTGTTCCCTTAATCGCTTGTTCTCTTCTTCTAACTTTTGGTTTTTTCTTTTTAGAGAGGCAATGAGGGCATCCTTGTTGTTTTCGTTCATTTCTCTCTTCACTTGTTTTGGTGTAGGTACTTGTGATTGCTGATTTCGTAATGTTTCAATTCTCGAACGGAAGTCCTTGTTATTATACAGTGTTGCTTTTGAAACAGCAGCTTCACTGGCTACGCTGTTAAAGTTTATTTTCTCATTGGCTCTTATGAGCCTTTTAATAGCTTCATCTACCTTTTGAGAGGTATTGGCTTTACGATTAGCATGAATGGCTTTCAAATGTTCAGAACGGTCATATTCAGTCATTTTGAGTACCTAACTTTCTTTTCATTCGATCTTGCCTTCCAAAGATGATATTTCCTTCTTGAAGGGTGTTTAAAATGTTTTGATAACGTTGTAAGTTTTTTCCGTTCTTCTCGGCAATATCCTCACGACCTCGCTGCTTCGCTATCTCCATAGCTTTTGTAGCTGTTTTGACATGTAGTTCATACTTTTGTTGATCTAACTCTGAAAAACCTACAGCTAAGTCCTTACAAGGTGTTTGGTTGTCACCACAAGTTAAACATGGAGGTGCTTCCATGTGAGGGCAATTCCCATTCAAACGAGCGTGACAAGTTCCATATGGGTTATCCATCGCATTGAGTTTATGGTCTTGCCATAACGCATCCAGTATATCGGTTGGTATATCTTCTCCTACTTTGATTTCTTGCACTTCACCATTTAAGTCGAAACTAAAAACGCCTTGTTTCATAACGGATTCGAATGCCTTTCTTTTCGTATTATCTAATAACTTGGCATATCGTAATGTCATTTCAGGTGAAGCATGGGCGAATAACTCTTGTACCGTTAGAATATCTGCACCACCATTTAACATTTTTACACCGTAGGTGTGACGGAATTGGTGCGTTTTGAAATGAAATAAATTCCCGTTTTCGTCTGTGATGTCTTTTTTCTTGGCTAAAATATTAAGTTGGCTTTGTACCCAATTTTGTCCAAAAGGTTTACCTTTCCGTTGCCCACGATAACGAACAAAAATATATCCTTCGGGATTATTGTCTTGATTGCTAAGTTGAATTGATGTATCAATAAGAACGGCAAGAATATTAGCTAACTCATCGTCTATTGGAATTCGATGCCCTTTTACATACGTTTTTTCAATATCTGTTTCAATCGAGTATTGTTCATTTAGTTTGACTAAACAATCATTAGTTAAACCTAATACATCGGATATTCTAAGTCCTGTCTTAAATGCTACCCAAACGACAGGTTGAACATCTTTATGTAAATCATTGATGTGCGTGAATAATTGCTCTAATACAAAGTCGGGAATATAATCAATTTGGTCAATGGATTTTTTTTTTCGTTTAGGTTTATCTTCAGGGAAAATCAACAATCGCACATGGGTTTCAGGAGCCATCTCATACTCATATCGTTGAATATCTTCAAGAAATTTTTGTAAGATGGTTAATGATTGATTTACATAATTTTCAGGATGTGAATCTCTTCTTTTTAAATTATTTTTAGCGTATTCATGTAAATATTCAATGTATTTTACGATATGTGTTCGTTTTAAAGCCTTTAAATCCTTCCACATTAGTTCTAATGAAAAGATAAATGTAAAAAACTTTGGTAAAATAGACAGGTAGTTTAACGCCCTACTACATGAAAAATTATTTTTGCTAAGCAATCGCTGTTTGACATATTTTTTTACTTGTTCTCGAATACTTTTATCGATGTTTGAAAAATTGATGTAGTAATGAGTATCACTTTTATTATAATAAATACCATATTTATTATATAATACACGCACATCCCATCTATCTTTTTCCCATTCTTCTCGATTATCTGTGTATTGGAATAGAAAGTTATAAATAGTTCTTAGAACAGATGCTGTTGAAGTTTTAATAGTCACGTTTTTTAATTCTTTATTCTGTATGTAGCAAGTTTTTACTCCTTGCTCATTAAGCCAGAACAAATACGCTCGTTCTGCTTTATCAATGTCCAAATCCAATAATGAGGATAATTTAGGATACTTTTCGTTTATGAACTCCGCCATTCTTTTTATTGAACATTGAGCCACAAACATACTTTTGATTGACCATAAATCGTTAAACAATTGCTGATAATAGACATATTTCACTTCTAAATTGATTGAAGGATTAATGAATCGAAAATGAATATTTTTAGCTGAATAGTTATAGTTCGCTACGATTTCTCCGAACTGCTTAATTTCACCTACAACGTTTATGTTCCATTTGTCATTGATTAAGAAATACGGATTTTTTACTTGTTCAATGGAAATCGAACCATCTTCGTGTACTATTTTTTCAGGGTAATTGGAAAGTTTCCTTTTTAATCCTTCGTGAAATCCTCTCTCTTCTGTATGAAAATTCTTGATTTGTTTCATGCGGTAACTCCCTTTTAGTTATCGTTCTTTAGGTTAAATTCATATTGAGCCTTTTGCCAATCTTTTCGAATATCTTCATCCGAAGGATGGAGGTATAGGTTCATTGTTGTTTGAATTTGAGCGTGTCCTAATCGTTCCTGCACTTGTTTAATATCTTTTGTTTTCTGATAGTAGATGGTAGCGTGTGTATGACGAAATAGGTGTGGGTGGAGGTTTATGCCTGTTTTCTTTTTCAAACGCTTGAATAGGGATTCTACGTTCCAATATTCCATCGGTTTTCCCACATCTTGTCCTCTCAATTTTACAAAAACAAAGTTTGTATCCAATTCTAATTCATCAAGTACTTCATACAAATAATCGTCATATAAATCCATCAAGGATTGTGATACATAAATTTCTCGCTCTCCTGTCTTTAACCTCGCACCATTTTCTAATTCTCCTCGATCCACTAAACGAATCCGATGCCCCTTGCCATGATCAAAAATGAAATCCTCCATGAAAAGAGCGAGGACTTCGCCAATACGCAATCCTGTTTCAAATAACAGTTGAATTAAGAATCTATCTCGGATATTGGTGGTTGTTTGTAACACTTGCTGTACCTGTTCTTTTGTGAGTGTGTCTACTTTTTTTCGTGGTTCTTTTAATTTCAGTATATTTCTGATAGAGGGCTTGTCCTTATTTACATGATGTAAAAAACTTTTGTATTGGGAGTGTCCCCCTGTAAACACCTGTTTCATCAGCTTTTCCATCATGTCATTTTGCACTTCTTCATTCCGATAAAGGTAGTCATAGAAGTTTGCTATGACTGTAATGGTAAGGTTAATCGTCTTTTCCGTTCGTTTTGCTTTTTCTTGTTGAAGGGGCGTAATATTTGAACTTTGATAAGGACTTCTTAACCATCCCACAAAATCAGCTAAATCCTCTAATTGAATGAATTTGTAATCTTTTTCCTTTTCTTCTAAGTAGGTATAAAAATACTTTAAGGAATAGCCATATGTTTTTTGCGTATTTGGGCTTTTGCCTGTCTGATCTAAATACTTTAAATATTTCATGACAGGTAGAACAGGAAAGCCATTTCGATCAATTAACATATAGCGTTTTGCCTGATTTTCTAAAATAACCTCTTGGATACGAATTTTACCCACCACCTATTGAATAGTAGTTTCTAACAAATCGAATGAACGTTCTTAACCATATACGATACTATTTATACTAGCTATTTTATATAGAGTTAAGTAGTTTATTATAATAAAAAATAGAGAATAACTGTTCATATATTGAACATATTATTCTCTATTAATTATAGTCTATTTAACAATTGCAGTACCTTTTTTTGTCAACTTTGTTTGATATTTCGTGAATCAAAATTTAACTAAAGCACCCCGTTACTTTAAGTGAAAAAGTTCACAAAACTTAATTAGGGTTACTAAAAACCCAGATTTTGAACTCGTCACTCTGCTCATGTAAATTCCAACCTGTTTTATAATAATATTCATTAAAATCGGAATCAGTCGGACATAGTGCAACAATAGGTAAATCATTTATCGTTTTAAACATCTTTTTTAACAACCCTTGACCACGATAAACCTCGCTTATAGCAAATTGATACAAAGAAATTTTGTTTTGTGTTTTTTTTCGGTAAAACCGAAATGCTCCCACTACTTGACCTTCTACTGTTGCCACTATCATTTGCTTTCTTCTTATGGCTGCTTTAACTCCAAGAGGACATAAAAACTCTTCAGAATAGACAGCACTGTTATTGCGTTCTAAATTTTCATTGAAGAACGATACAACTTCAGATATATGAGCTGGATTTGCTAAGGCTATCTGCATATTTCTCCTCCCTTAACACTTTTTAAGATAAAAGAGATTTATATATTTCTCCTATAATACCTTCCATTTGATGAACACCTAATTCTGCATTCGTCATTATGATCGCACCTTTCTCTAAATACGGAAACGCCACCATCATACATTGAAAACCCACTCCCCAACCAAATGATGTAATTTCTATTTCTTTTTCTGAGCCTTCAAGAAACACACCTAATCCAGTCCAACTTTTACCTCTTTGTGAGGTTATCATTTCTTTTGCTAAACTTTCCGAAATACCAACTTTGCTTTCTCCCTTTACAGCATTCATTAACTCAAGAACTAATTCAGCTAAATTCAGAGAAGTTGTCCATAATCCAGAAGCCGCTGGATAAGGATATATAGGATATTTCCCATCTACTAATTCACCGTTTTTGTTGTGACCACAAGAAAAATTTTGTCTATCC
This sequence comes from Lysinibacillus sp. NPDC093216, assembly GCF_050280325.1. NCBI lineage: Bacteria > Bacillati > Bacillota > Bacilli > Caryophanales > Bacillaceae > Lysinibacillus > Lysinibacillus sp. NPDC093216. Next base: position 55,955 of record NZ_JBNNVB010000017.1, read on the forward strand.
ACTTCCAACATTGTTGTATTGAATTGGCTATTTGCCATTCCTAATGGTTCAAATATTTGCTCATTCATAACTTTATGAAACAGTTTTTCAGTAACATCTTCTATCAGTTGCTGAATGATACAAAAACCCGCATCCGAATAATGAAATTCACTTTCTGGTTCACACTTTACGTCAATAGGAGTTTTACAATATGGAGTTTGCCCCTCTAATAATTCAACCATCGAAGGAACCCCTATTTTCGAATTCAGTTCATAATAACTACCTTCAGGGTCTTTAATTCCAGATTGATGACTTAGTAAGTTCCTCAATGTCACTTTTTTATTTTTAGTAAAATCATTTTCCGGTACTTTCCACGATACAAGACTTTCATTTACATCATCATCTAAATCAAGAAGTCCTTCCTCTACTAGCTTCATAGCAAGTATTCCTGTTAAGAACTTGCTAATTGAACACGCACTAAAAATAGAATTTTCATTCACTTTTCTATCGCTTTCTACTTCTAATAAGCCGTAATTTTCTGTTCCACTAATTTCACCACCCTCAAGCAATGTGATACTTAGACCTTGTACATTATAATGTTTCATTCGTTCTTCAATGTGGATGTTCTTTAATTTCACAATTATTCCCCCTTGTCAGTATAATCAGATAAATTATAACACGAACGTACGGTCCCTTATATCTATTTGTAAAATAAATTTATATTCAACTAACCTGCCCCGTTAGCCATCCATGTAGCGCAAAAACCAGCGCTACACCACGGAAAATGAAAGATGATTAAGTTCTTTCATGGGAGTTGAATATAGTTCCTTGCCATTTAAATTATCACGTTAACTAATTCGAGCGAAAAAAAGATTATGTATTCGCATCGTTATAGAACTTTCTATAATGTAGCTTTATTAATGCAATTTGATATACCAATTCGTATGAAAATTGTTAAAAAACCGCTTTATATCAATAAAAAAGGGACATCCAAATCAATTCGATTTGATACCCCTTTTATAGTGTTTTTTTAAGTTTTGTACTCGAAAACAGAACCCGTTAGAAGCGGCTCCCTTTTTATATATGCACTTTTAGGTCCTTCACATGTACAGCAGTCCCTGAAATCGAAATATTCAGTTTACCATCGTCATTTTTGACATGTACATGCACTCGCCCATCCTTTCCAAGTTCCTGACCTTGTTCAACGGTAAGTGTTTTTGGCAATTGAGCTTCTCGATCGATATAATTAGCAAAATATGCTCCCATAACACCAGAGGCAGTACCTGTAGTTATATCTTCAATTGTTCCAGAATAAGGTGATGAAAAATGTCGTGCGTGCATATCTGCATACTTATCAAATGCCTCTAAGCAAAAAGGATGCACGGATGCTTTTGGCATTTCTTCAAGGACATCCGGAAAATCTGCAGTTTGCGGAGTCATTTTTTCAAAGTATGATAAATTTTTTATAGGTACTAGTAATGTCCAAATTCCTGTACTTCCATAGACTATCGGTAATTCAGGATGTATTGCTTCTTCTGTTAGTCCAATAGATTGTGCAAGCTTAGTTTTTGAACCGTTAAATGCCTCCAACTATACGCTATGGTAACAGTAGTGTAGCCCTATATGCTATATGCACTGGATAGGGAGGGGTAATGGGATACCCCAATCTTGAGAACTGTTCAAAACAGAAATGGACTGCGAACGCTAGTTACTCAGGAATCCCACTGACATTAGTCAGCTTGTCCCTTTAGGGGTGGGAGTCTCAACAAGCCTTTTCTGTTCCTAAAATTTTATCCTGCGAAACAAATCCGATTTCCGACTGTCTATGCTTCCTTGGCGATTATCCCCAATTCCTAATATCAAACTCTGATACATTAATAGATACGAATTGACTGCATAAAAGTTCCATTATTCTCAAATTAATTAAGATACTCTTAAAAAATACCCCCCTATTATATAAAGAATTAACGCAGAAGCTTTTTGTCGCAACGCCAATTTTGGAAAATTCCCACCACAATGACCTTTTATAAAAATTTAGTCATAAGGTAGTATCAACACAATCTATCTAAGTTTTGAGACAATACTTCACTCAGACATAGGTCTCTAAATGCATAAAAAAAGCAATATGCACTTTTTTCAGTACATACTGCTTAAGGTCCCTATCGAATTGTTTTTAATGCCGTTGACCAAGGAATAAGTTGATCTAGCATTTGATTTACTGAATCTGCTTGCACTTCCTTTGGTTTAAATACCGTGCCGTTTTCGAAATCTGTAAATAATGATAAAGCAGGATGGACGCGAACATCTGCAACTAATAATTCACCAAGAATTCCACGTAAATGTTCAGCAGCTCTTGCACCCCCAACAGAACCGTATGAAACAATACCTGCCGCCTTATTATTCCATTCCACGCGTAAGTAGTCTAATGCATTTTTTAATGCCCCAGTAATGGAATGGTTATATTCTGCAACGATAAAAACAAAACCATCGCATGCAGCGACTTTTTGTGACCATGTAGCTACTCCTGAAGCATCGCCACCTGGCTCACCTAGAAGTGGTAATTTAAAATCTGCGATATCAATAATTTCATATTCCGCATCACCACGTTTTCCAGCGACTTCCTTTACCCATTCGCCCACTTGTGGACTTAAACGACCTTCACGCGTACTCCCTAAAATTACCCCTATTTTCAACATGTTGTTCCTCCTTCATTCATCCCTCAAATTGTGACCGAATCACTCATTTAAAACTAAAAACGGTTCTCTTAGCCATGTTGTACAGGAATCCAATTCTTTATTCAATACATTGATGGTTAATAAAACCATTGTTTTTTTCTTCGAATTAAATTATCTTTAATCCAAGATAAAAATATCATGTATTTATAAAAATTTCCAGTTATTTAATTCGGATTAAATTATTTTATTTTAATAGGTCTTTCTAATGCTGCAAGTTCATCTTCAATCGATGCATATTGTCTTTCTACAACATATTTTGCATCCGAGATAGCCACATTATAAATATGTGGAGCAATATTTTCCTTTATAAAGTCTAATACTCTTTCTGCTTCAAATTCTGTAATATCCTCATCACGATTATTGTAGAAAAATCGTTGAATATCAGCTATTATTGTTTCTTGTTGTTCTTTTGTTAATCGAATAAACAATCTAAAACTCTCCTCTCATTGCCATTCATACTCATCTATCATAACACTCTAAAATTAATCCATGCATACACAAAAAGACTAGATTATATTACATACTATAATTCAGCCTTTTTATAGTGTTAAAAAACAAAATGAACAAAGAAAATTTGGTGAATGCTATGGCACTTTTAGTGAGGGGTGTTTTCCGTTCCAGGCTACTCGCTTTCCTGTGGGCGAGCGTCGAGCCGCTTCCTCCGCTTGCGCTCCGTGCAGTGTCTCGCCTGTCTCGCTTTCCCACGGGAGTCGAGTAGCCTTCCACTCCAATCAGCAAAAACGTAGAACTTTTATAAATTTAATTTAATGTTAAAATTGAAAAATATGCTACTCACCGTAATCAATGAAAGAGATTGTAATCTGTTGTTGCTGACAATCCGTTTTCGCACAAAAAAACTCTGTTACTGAAGTTTCGTTTTGTCTCTATAAATTAGAGAAGCATGCAAGAAGATACATACTAAGTGAAAAGGTTGATTGGAGTGAAGCTGGGCGACTCCTCGGGGATTAGCGATATAGAGGAACGAAGGCTAAAAGCATCACGTCCTGTGATAACGCCTTCGTGACCAACATCGTGTTGGCCCGAGACCCTGGAGCGAGCAACGCGAGTGAAGCGGCTCATCGGACGCCCCCAGGAAAGCGCCCAGTCGGAACGGAAATCAGCCCCTCATTTTGTCGAAAAGCCATACTTTATTTAATAGGCCATAATTTCTTTGACACAATAGTTTTTCAACAACATAAAAAGGCTGAATTATATTACATACTATAATTCAGCCTTTTTATTATTACTGGTTACATTTAAATGAATAGTTTGTTGATAGAAAACTCTTTTCCTTTGAGACGATGGCTTCTCCACCGTCTTTTTCGCATTGCTCTGTCATAGTATCAATTTTTTTGGCATTCATCGTATTCGTCATCAATGTCATACCTACCCCAAACACAGCAATCAGCAAACCAATCATCATCCATAACTTGCCGGCCTTATTGCCGACAGGTTTTTCATTCGCCATAGATATTCCCCTCTCTTACACGAATAAAAACGGTTCTGTATGAATAGTAGATTGGACAAATTCAACAGAGTACTTTTTATCCCCACACATTCTTGCCATCTTTTTAGCTACTCCTGCAATCATCACTTTCTCCACATGATGTCCTGGATCTACGATTTGTAGACCAATTGCTTGAGCGTCCTGTGCAGTATGGAAATACATATCTCCTGTTAAAAATACATCTGCCCCAGCACGTTTTGCAGAATAAATATATTTATTGCCGTCACCACCGACAAGCGCAACTTTTTTCACCTTCGATTGTAAATTACCAATAACGCGGACAGCGGGTACGTCTAGCTGCTGTTTGACGAATTGCGTAAATTCATGAAGAGTCATTTCTTGTGGTAAATAACCAACGCGTCCTAAGCCCATTACATTCGTTTGCTGGTCTAAGCGAATGATATCATAAGCAGGTTCTTCATATGGATGTGCGTTTAACATTGCCTTTAATACACGATTTTTTATAGATTCCGGAAATACAACTTCTACCTTCACTTCTTCTTCAACATGTAATTCACCAATAGAACCCACATGTGGATTTGCACCTTCTAGTGCACGGAAACGTCCCTCTCCCAATGTAGTATAGCTACACGCTTCATAATCTCCAATGCGACCTGCTCCTGCCTTTGCTAATGCCTCACGTAAATCATCGGCATTTGTAGTCGGTATAAAAACTGCTAGCTTCAACATATTTTCCGCATATGTTTCTTCTAAAATAGAACGGTTTTCAAGCTGTAGAGCATCCGCTAGTAAATCGTTAACACCGCCTTCAGCTACATCTAAATTCGTATGTGCAGCATAAACAGCAATATCATTTTTTATAAGCTTTTCATATAAACGCCCAGCTGGATTGTCAGTACGAATATTCGAAAGTCGCCTAAAAATCGGTGGATGATGCGCTATTATTAGCTCACATCCTTGAGCAATAGCTTCCTCAGCTACTGCTTCATTAACATCTAATGTGACTAATACTTTATTTACAGATTTATTTAATGTACCGATTGCAAGACCAATTGGGTCATTTTCCATACATGCTAGTTTTTTAGGCGACCATGATTCGAACAATTGTATAATTTCCTGACCGTTAACTGTTTTCATCTCATAGAACCCCTTCCACTAAATTGAGTAGAGCTTCTAACTCTGCACGTTTTTCTTCAATTTCAGGTGTTTGATCTGCCCCTTCAATGGACTTTAATACACGCTGCCAATTTTCTTTTTCACGTGACCATTTTTTTATAAATGATGGTGATTTTCGTTGCATTAATTTCGGCCCAAATAAAATTTCCGGTTCCGTTAACGTCATTGTGCTTCTTTGCAAAACGAGAATTTCATAAATTTTTTCGTCTTCCTCTAAAATCTCTTCGTCCTGAATTGCCCAATTATTTGCTAATGCCCATTCGCGAATCACTTTAGCATGAATATTTGGTTGCAAAATAAGCCTTGTTACCCCTTGCAATTTTTCAGGATGCTTCTCCAAAATGGAGACAATTAGAGGTCCACCCATCCCAGCAATAGTAACTGTATCTACATGGTCGGCTTCTTCAACGGCCGCTAAACCATTCGCAAGTCGTACTGTAATTTTTTCTGTTAAGCCTTCCTTTTGTACTTGTCCAACTGCTGATTCAAATGGTCCTTTCACAACTTCCCCTGCTATTGCATAAGAAGCAATACCTTTATGAATTAAGTAGCATGGCAAATATGCATGGTCGCTGCCAATATCAGCTACAACCGCACCAGAGGGTACATATTTTGCTACTGTTTCTAATCGCTTTGATAAATTTTTTGCATTCATTTTTTTTACCGCCTGTCTTAAATAGTGTCCACTCTTAGTATGTATGATGTCGTGAAAAAAAACAAATGGAGTTGACTCAAAAATTTTGAGCAACTCCATTTTCCATTTACTGAATGAAGAAAAATAAATTGTAGCTGTACCGATGACGATTAAACGTTTTCAGTACAGCTACTTTTTTAGACTATTTTAGAGTTGAAATGTACTCAGCGATTGCTTTTGCTTCCGCTTCGTTTTTCATGCCAGGCGTCATTGGTGATCCTGGGATTCCGTTTGTTAAAACATCTACGATACGAGCTTCATCTTTGCCGTGTAGATTTGGACCCATATCACCAGTTAAGTCAGCAGCGTGACAGCCAATACAAGATTGTACTAAAGCTGCGCCATCATCAGTAGCTTCTGTCTTTTCGCCACCGCCTTCTTTCTCAGCAGCAATTTCTTTTTTGTTCTCTGCACCTGTTAAAGACATGAAGAAAATAAGACCAATACCAAATGCAAGAATTAAGATGTAAGGAACGACTGGATTGTTTTTCATATGTTTTCCCTCCTCATTGTAAATCTACTTCTATGATAATATAGAATCAGTCAACATCTAACATTGTACTTCATTAACCATGAAACGAAAAGACCATTCGCTAAGTTTTCCTTTGTTTGTAACAAATTCGACATTTCTGTAACTATTGGATAAAATATGTCTTGAAATCCCCAATATTTGGACTATCTATTATCTTTTTAACGACTTCCTTACATGTTGTTATCTTTCCTCTCTTTACGCATCATATACCAAGAAAATCAAAATAACTTATTGATATTTGCTAATAGAATAAGCCATAGCAATAAGTCCTATTATCATGGCTCATCACCATAACGTATGGTTGATTTCCGTTCCGGCTGGGCGCTTTGTTGCTGACGCTTCGCTTTCGCATTGTTTTTAGTCTTCAGCAATTTACATGGGATAAATTTCGAGATCACATTTTGATAAAAAAAAGAATCTGTAAGCTATATAAAAGCAAACAGATTCTTGTCATTGTTAGCGAAACTATTTTACAAAATGAGTTCTTATAATAAGTTTATGGTATAATAGCTAATCAGTGCCAGTAAACCTAGGACACCTGAGACCGTGAAATAAAGTAGCTTCATTTTTAAACCTGACCAAAGCCAAACCCCGCAGTTTGCTGCAATCAAGCAAAACAAAGCAATATTATTCCCATTAAAATATGTAGTGTAAATTCGAATAGACATACTAAACAATAAAACAGCACCCAACAAATGGAAAACAGGGGCTAATAAATCATTTTTACGTGCCATTCTAAATGCTGTCAGAAATAATATCACAGCAGCTATTCCAACAACAACCGTTAAAATTATCATTAAGGATGCTATTGTAAAATAAATAGACAACAGTGTAATCATGGCAATACATATACCTGCAATAATAAATAGTAGCCTTCTCTTTTCTGAAGGCAATATAGCCTGTTTATGATGTACTGGTTCTAACTCCTCTACATCTGTCCCCTCTGCATATAGAGCCGCTAAAAAATCACAGTAATGTTCTGGTAATAGCTTATTCTGCTTCCAAAACAAAATCTCATTCAAGATTATTTTTTTTCGAGGATTTGTCATAGTGTATACTCCAAACATTGCTTAATAATGGTTATTATTACAATTTTATCTTAATACCTTTAATAACACATCTGTATAAAGTAGCAAAAATAATAAGACTGTTTCATTCTAATTACTCGCTATAACATTTATCGAAAAAATATCTATTATGTTTAGTATGTTCTAGGGAAAAATAATGAAAATTTTGCGCGGCTATTTACTTCACATTCACAGGTATTCTCCTATTTCATGCAAATATAATAGTAGCCTAAAAAAGGGCTATCCAATTAGTCATTACTAATTAGATAGCCCAACTTTTTATCTTTATTCTAAGAAGTCTTTTAAACGTTTGCTGCGAGAAGGGTGACGTAACTTTCTAAGAGCCTTAGCTTCAATTTGGCGAATACGTTCACGCGTTACACCAAATACTTTCCCTACCTCTTCTAATGTACGTGTGCGACCATCATCTAAACCGAAACGTAAGCGAAGGACATTTTCTTCACGGTCAGTTAATGTATCTAACACATCCTCTAATTGCTCTTTTAACAATTCATAAGCTGCATGGTCAGATGGAGATTGAGCTTCAGAATCCTCAATAAAGTCTCCTAAATGTGAATCATCTTCTTCTCCAATTGGTGTTTCAAGAGATACTGGTTCTTGTGCAATTTTTAAAATTTCACGTACTTTTTCAGGTGTTAAATCCATTTCTTCGCCAATTTCTTCTGGTGAAGGCTCACGACCTAAGTCTTGTAATAATTGGCGTTGTACACGAATTAATTTATTAATTGTTTCTACCATATGCACTGGAATACGAATTGTACGTGCTTGGTCCGCAATTGCACGTGTAATCGCTTGGCGAATCCACCATGTTGCATAAGTGGAGAATTTAAAACCTTTACGGTAGTCAAATTTCTCAACAGCCTTGATAAGCCCCATATTCCCCTCTTGAATTAAATCAAGGAATAGCATTCCACGGCCAACATATCGCTTTGCAATCGATACAACAAGACGTAAGTTCGCTTCAGCTAGGCGTTTACGTGCTTCTTCGTCACCTTGCTCAATACGCTCAGCTAATGCAATTTCTTGCTCGGCAGAAAGTAAATCAACTCGACCAATTTCTTTTAAATACATACGTACAGGGTCATTTATTTTAACACCTGGTGGTACACTCAAATCATTTAAATCGAAAGTCTCTTCGTTTGCTTCTTCTTTCATTAAGCTTTCTTCTTCAAACTCTTCTTTCCCAATGATTTGAATGTCTTTAGCCTTTTCAAGGTCCTCAGCAAAGTGGAAAATCTCTTCGTTCTCCAATTCATAAGGCGCTAGTTTCTCTGAAATTTCTTTCATAGAAATTTCACCTTCTGTTTTTGCTTTTTCTTGTAGTATTTTTTTTGCTTCATCTAATGTAATTTCTACTTCTACCTCTTTTGAACGTTCTGACTTGTCCGCCATAAACCTTCCTCCTTCTAAACAACCGAATCGGGTTAAATCGCCGATAACGATTTTCTTAAATGAATAATCTGTTGGGCGATTTCAAGTGCACGCGCATACTCATGCATCTTCTCCGCTTCCTTTGACTCATGCATCTTTTGTTGAATTTCTTGCTCAATTCTATATTTTTGCAGCTGACGTATTGAGTCTGTGACCTCTGCATCTGCTTGGTCGGGATCTCGTTCCGCTAAAGCCGCTTCCATTACAATCTTGCGTAATTCAGGGTCATCTAATATCTCAACAAAACGCTGATAATCAGGATGACCATATTCCTCATAAAACCCCACTAAGCGAACAAAAACTGCCATATAGGCATCTCGTACAAATGGATCTTTTTGCTCACTACGTAATACCCTGTCCACTACATCTATATTATGAAGCATATGAGCCAGTAATAAACGTTCGGCACGTTCAGCTGCGTCCATAGGCTTATGTTGCTGAGTGACCGGCATCGAAGGCGTTTGAACAGGCATTTCTACTTTTGCAGAACGAACCTGACTTGCCTCTAGCTTTCGGAATTGAGCATAAATCGCTTCTTCCGAGATGTTTGTTTCATTCGATAGCTGTCTTATATACAAATCTCGTTCAACTGGTGATGATCTACCTACCAGTTGCTCAAGAACTTCTTGAATATATTGAAGCGTATCATTTTCAAACTGAAAGTTCTTATTTCGTCTAGCATGCATCATCATAAAAGCAATATACGCATGAGGGTTTTCCAAAATTTGTTCTTTAAATGCTTGTCCACCTAAACTTTGAATGTATTCATCGGGATCTAGCTTATCTGGTAACACCGCAATATTGACTTTCATACGTTCCGTTTGAAGTAACTGTGCCGCTCTTTTCGCCGCATCAAACCCAGCATTATCACCGTCATAGCAAATCGTAATCTGCTCTACTAAGCGCTTTAGCTTTGTGATATGCTGATTCGTAAGCGAAGTGCCCATTGTTGCTACAGCATTCGTTACACCCACAGAGGTTGCTGCTAAAACATCCATAAATCCTTCCATCAATACTACTTGACGATTTTTTCTAATCGAGGTTCGTGCTTTATCTAGGTTATATAGCACTTCACTCTTTTGAAAAATTGGTGATTCTGGACTATTTAAATATTTTGCCTCTTCACCAGTTGATGCAAGGATTCGTCCTGAGAACGCTATAATCTTACCGTTCTCATCACGAATGGGAAACATAATACGCCCTCTAAAACGATCAAAATAGCGTTCTTCCCCTTCACGCTTGATTACTAAACCACTTTCCGCGATTTCTTGTAAGTTATAACCTTTTCTTTCAAGCAATATCGTTAATGCATCAAAGCTTGGAAGAGACCATCCAATGCTATTAGATTCTATAAGTTCCCTTGTAAATCCTCTTTCTAGCAAATAATTTAAAGGTTCTTCACCATCTTCAGTATTTAACAGTAAATGATGAAAAAAATCTGCTGCAAAAGCGTGAGCTTCTTTCATCCTTTCTTCCGCTTTAGATACCTTTTTCGTTACTTCAGGTAAACTTGGCCCAATATCTAACTGTATGCCAACACGTTCACCAAGTTTCACGACAGCGTCAGGAAAAGAAATACCTTCTATATCCATAACAAAAGTAATAGCATTACCGCCTGCACCACAACCAAAGCAATGAAAAATTTGTTTGTCTGATGACACAGAAAAAGATGGCGTTTGTTCTCCATGAAATGGACAGAGCCCAAACCAATTGCGCCCACGCTTTGTAAGCTGCATGTATTCGCTTATGACATCAACAATCTCCGATTGTGAGCGAATCTGTTCAATCACTTCTTCAGGAATCTTCCCTGCCACATTCATCACCATCTTTAATTACGTTCTAAAACACAATTCGCTATCCGATTTAAAAATCCTTTATTTCTCGACAAAAAAACAGGATTTTTCTCTTAATAAATATTTTTACCACAATTTTATTATTATAAAACAAAAATTAGTTTTTATCTATACTATTTTCAAAACCGACTCAAAAAAACCGCCTCTTACATGAGGTGGTTTATCATCATTCGTTTCTTATTTACAGTTCGAGATATGCTCAATAATGACGTTCGCTGTTTCTTCAACAGCTTTGTTTGTCACATCAATAACCTTACAACCGATTTTAGCGACAATTTTTTCAAAATGCTGGATTTCTTCTAATATTCGATTATGCTGCGCATAGATAGCATCATCATTCAATCCAAGAGACATTAATCGCTCTTTTCTAATTGAGTTTAATTTATCAGGAGAAATAATTAAACCAATACATTTTTTCGGATCTATTTGTAATAGTTCTTCTGGTGGCTCCACTTCTGGTACTAAAGGTACGTTCGCCACCTTATAGCGTTTATGTGCTAAATATTGTGATAACGGTGTTTTAGAGGTACGTGAAACACCGACTAACACAATATCAGCCTGTAATAGACCACGTGGATCTCTACCATCATCATATTTTACCGCAAATTCAATAGCCTCTATTTTTTTAAAATAATCATCATCTAGCTGGTGCACAATTCCTGGTGCTTCTAATGGGAATTCTTCCACAAATGTTGTCATTGTTTTTAAAGCAGGCCCTAAGATGTCGACAGCATAGACATTTTCTTGCTCACACAGTTCATGTAATAACGATCGCATCTCCTGGCGAACAAGCGTATACACAATAAATGCATTCTGTTTCGCTGCAAGGCATACAATTTTCCGAATGAGCTCCTCTGATTGTATATGAGGAAAACGGCGAATAACCGTGTTTTCCAAACTAGGTCGAAACTGGCTAATAACCGCTTTCGCTACTTGATCACCAGTTTCACCGACTGAATCAGATACAACAAAAACCCGTAGTCTTTTCATGCTGCTCTCCTTCAAATATTTAGACATTCTGTACAAGTGATAAGAAAGCTCGTGTAATCGTCGTTTTTGTAAGACGACCAACGATTTTCAAACCACCTTCTTGTGGCTCTACTACTGGTAGCGAATCAACTTCCCGTTCAATTAGTTTATTCGCAGCAACAACTAAAGAATCTGATCTCTCACAGTACGAAATATTTGGCATACGTGTCATAATTATATGTACAGGAATTTTGTTTAAATCCTGCGTACCAATACTTGTACGTAGTAAATCTTTACGAGAAAGTACCCCTGTCAAAAATTCATTTTTATCTACGACAAAGAGTGTTCCAACATCCTCTGAAAACATGAAGCAAATCGCATCATAAACAGTCATTGTTTCCGGTACAACAACTGGTCCTGAATGAAAATCTTTCACCTTTAAATTGTTAATACTATCCGTCAATGTAACGGATGCTTTTTTACCTGAATAGAAATAGCCAACACGAGGTCTAGCATCTAAAAAGCCCGCCATTGTGAGTATTGCTAAATCTGGTCTTAAAGTTGCTCTTGTCAGATTGAGATGTTCTGCAATATGTTCGCCTGTGATTGGGCCGTTTTCTTTCACAATTTGTAAAATGTTTTCCTGACGTTTATTGAGTTCGATTGGACTCACCGCCTCAAATCTAATAGTGTTATACTTATGCTCAATTATTATATACTATTTTAATAATTATTGCGAAGAAAAGAACTACATGCTACAATATTGACACATACGCTTGCTCTAAATGTATTTTCGAGCGATTTGCGTTATATAGGCGATGACGGGAAAAAAAGTATCTGTTCCACTTTAAAGCGAGTAGAAGATGGTGAAAGTCTACATAGCAACAGAGAAAAGGCACTCCTTGAGCTAACTTTTTGAAAAGAGGTTTTAAACAACGCGTTTAAAACAATCAGGGTGGAACCGCGGGTTTTAGCACTCGTCCCTGGGCATTCATTGTGCCCGGAGACGGGTGCTATTTTTTAATTTAGTCCTACCTAAATTAAAAAATATCTCTAGCGAATTGTATAAATTCGCTTAAACAAAATTAATGTTCACTCTGTGAAAACTTTGAAGGAGGCTATTTTTATGGCAAACAAATCAATGGAAACAATCGTATCTTTAGCGAAGCATCGCGGCTTTGTCTTCCCTGGTTCTGAAATCTACGGAGGCTTAGCAAACACTTGGGATTACGGTCCATTAGGTGTTGAATTAAAAAACAATGTTAAAAAAGCATGGTGGCAAAAGTTTGTCCAAGAATCAGAGCACAATGTTGGGATAGATGCTGCAATTTTAATGAACCCAAAAGCTTGGGTTGCTTCTGGTCACGTTGGCAACTTTAATGACCCAATGATTGATTGTAAGGCATGTAAAGCGCGCCATCGTGCTGACAAAATCATCGAGGACGCTGCGCTAGCAAAAGGCGATGAAATCATTGTCGATGGTATGACATTTGATCAAATGAAAGAAACGATGATTAAGTATGACGTAGTGTGCCCGGATTGTGGTAAAGCTGATTTCACAGATATTCGTCAATTTAATTTAATGTTTAAAACATTCCAAGGTGTAACAGAATCTTCTACTAATGAAATTTATTTACGCCCAGAAACAGCACAAGGTATTTTTGTGAACTTTAAAAACGTACAACGTTCAATGCGTAAACGTACACCATTCGGTATTGCACAAATCGGTAAATCATTCCGTAACGAAATTACACCAGGTAACTTCACTTTCCGTACGCGTGAATTTGAACAAATGGAACTTGAATTTTTCTGTAAGCCTGGCGAGGACCTTGAATGGCACGCATACTGGAAAGAGTTTTGTAAAAATTGGTTGTTAAATTTAGGCATGAAAGAAGATTCTATGCGTCTTCGTGATCACGAGGACGACGAATTATCTCACTACTCAAATGCTACAACTGATATTGAATTTAAATTCCCATTCGGTTGGGGCGAACTATGGGGCGTAGCAGATCGCACGGATTTCGATTTAAAACAGCATATGGAGCATTCTGGTGAAGATTTCACTTACATTGACCCAGTATCAAACGAACGTTATGTTCCATATTGTATCGAGCCTTCTTTAGGTGCAGACCGTGTAACATTAGCATTCCTTTGCGATGCTTATGACGAGGAAGAGCTTGAAGGCGATGATAAGCGTACAGTTTTACGCTTCCACCCTGCTCTAGCACCATTTAAAGCTGCAGTCCTACCACTTTCTAAAAAGCTTTCAGATGAAGCTACTGATGTTTGGGCAGAGCTTCGTAAATCATTCCCAGTTGATTTTGACGAGTCACAATCAATTGGTAAACGTTACCGTCGTCAAGATGAAATTGGTACACCATTCTGTATCACGTATGACTTCGACTCAAAAGAAGATGGTCAAGTTACAGTGCGTCATCGCGATTCAATGTCTCAAGTTCGTATGCCAATTACAGATGTTAAAGCATACATCGAAAAACATCTTCAATTCTAAAATTCATCAGTATATAAAGAGGGAGTCGCATTTTAAGCGACTCCCTCTTATTTTATGTTTTTAACAATGAAAACAAACGCTCTTGCATCTTCTCCTCAAATGAAAACCTTTTCATTTCCATGCCTACTAAGCTAATAAGTAATTCTTCAATATCTACAAGCGAATAAAAAAGGAATGTTCCTTCTCCCATTGGGCGAACTCTCTTATCGACTGTAAGCTCATCTCCAATAAAGTAAGCTATATTTACGTTACAATGTTCCATTAATTGCGTAATGCGCCGTTCATCATCTGGATTAATAAAAAACGGCACAATTTTATCAATATACAAAATACTTTGCACAAGTTTTATGAAGAAATTTTCACGAAGTGAAGTTTCCACAACTAATATAGTTGTTTTCTCATGCTGATAATCCATATACAATACATGTAATTGATCTTCTAATAGTTTCTTTAATATATTAATAGAATTCCTGTATTTTGTCATGTCCGTTTGAATTTCTCTTGTTAATAAACGTAGAATTCGAAAGGCAGGTAAAAATATTTTTAAAATAATTTCTTTAGGATGTAAATGATCTATTAATTTATTAAAATAGACTCTTAAGCTATTTTCGTCACAGCGAATTAATTGTTCTATAAATAAGTTAAAAATTTCTTCAAAGCTGTTAGCACGGTAATCAATCATTTTCGCAATTTTCACACTATAGTTTAAAGGTAAAATCATTGACTTTTGTTCATCCAGCAATTTAACTTTAGGTAACGTTGGGAATAAATCATAGACAAGTTCTACTTGTGCACTTCGATTATCCGATAATTGAACGACTGAGTTGACAGGATAAATCCCTAGGCACTCTACAAATTTATGCATAAATTTCTCGTTATATAAATGTCGATCACGATATAAAACAGCTAATGCATCTGTTGCAGCATATCCCGAATGATATACACGCTTTGATGTCATAGCGGAATAAACATCTATAATTTGCAGTAATTGAACCCCCTCACACATATCATCCTCACAAAGCTGATTTGGATAACCTTTACCGGCAAAACGTTCATGATGATCACGTGCTAAATAGGCAATATCGTCTTCCCCATTTTCTATGAGCAACTCATAACCTTTAGTCGTATGAGTTTTAACAATGTCAAACTCATCTTCTGATAATTTTCGTTTTAAATTTAATATGTCTTGCGGGATAAATACCTTCCCAATATCGTGGAACAAATAGCCCCTTGCTAGCGTTTCAATATCGGTTAAACCTAAATAACGCGCAAAAATTGTACCTAAAACGAAAACATCAAATGAATGAACAAAAGAATACTCATCCCATTCTTTTAATCTCATGAGTAATTCATAGCGATGTTTTTTTTCAAAAATTTGTTCAAAAATACCTCGTACATAAGCAGTATCTTGGGTGCTTTTTAAAATTTGACCATAGCGCAATTCATGCACAACATTCTCTAATGTAGTCATAAAAAGATTTTTTACCGTATCTTTATACTCATCTACCTCATCCTTTTTATCCATCAGAGGTGCAAATACATCCTCGTAATCTCTTGTACGCTGAACACTCAAATCATGAACAATTCGGACTGAATCAGTTGGTAAATATACAGATAGTTCGTCTACTTTTCTAAGTTTAAGTAAGACAATAATCCGCTCCGTTAAAACTAGATCTTTTTTAGCTAATAAACGATAATCAGAAAAAATATCTTCAGCTAAAATATCATTGGCTTCAACTTCATCAATACTTAACGTCACTTTTCTTAGCATATTTTCTGCCACATACGCAATGTCCAAGCATTATGTGACTCCCTCCTTCTTCGATAAGACTGCGTTGTTCATCAATTATGCCTCGGCATAATTGCGTCCGGAGGCTTTAGGGCAACAAATAATTTTTGCGCGAAAGCGTAGTGTCAACGTAGCGGCAGCAACGTGTTTTGTCTGTGCGAAAGCGTAGTGTCAACGTAGCGGCAGCTACAACACGATATTAGTCACTCAGTTGTTGCCACAGGACGCGGCCTTTTTAGACTGAGTTCCTATATTTCAGCGGATGTCTTTTGTACCAAAAGCGTAACGTCAGGTACAGATGTTTGGACCCACGCTGAAAGAAGTTAACATTCATCTATATCATTTACAATATCATAGATTAAAACACCTTTTCAACTATTTTATGGAATTTATATGGATAGTTACTACTATTTTTACGTTAAAAACTATTATAAAATTAGTAATTTATATCCAAAAAAATTCCTTTAGCAACAATTATTAATTTTAAATAAAAAAAGATATAAAGTCCTATACAAAGGACTAAAAAGCGTATATTAGCGTATATTTATAATTTATAGTTAAATTTATCTCATTAAATAATATTTCTGTAAATCATAAAGAATTACTCAATTTGTCCTAATACCATTAGCGAAAATCCAACACTAATAGATAAATATTACCATTCAGAAAAATAACTACTCATTTTTACATTATGGAACATTGAAAATTAATCATTTATATATATTTCACCCAACTTTTATCTCACCACCAAAAGTCGAGATGACATTTGTTAATACATATTTTATTGATTGGTACGATAGATCAGAGACAAATCCCCTATCCCTAAACAGCTCATTGTTCGGCCTTAAAAGCACACCAGTCGAGTCAGAAATACTATTCATTCATGTTGATGAACAAGTATTTTATCCATGTTAATTTTTAACATCATAAAATTCCCTCTATTCTCATCTTCGTCATTTTGATATAAATAAAGTATTGTAGTTAATCCTAAATGTTAAATAACAATAATTTAACAATTCATGGAGATTCCAACCTATTACATTCAGCCCGTTGTAATAGGTAGGTCCTAGCTATAAAATTTTTTTATGTACTTTGGAGGAAATTTATTTGAAGAGCAATCGTTTTTATCACATCGCTATGGCATCAGCACTAGCAACAAGCGCTATTGTCATTGCACCCCCAGCACATGCTGCATCGGGATTCTCTGATGTAAAAAATGTGTCAAGTGAGGAAGGTCAAGCTATTATTAACTTAGCTCAACGCGGCATTATATCAGGCTACCCTGATGGCACATTTAAACCTGAGAATTCAATTACTCGTACACAAGCTGCAAAAATTTTAGCTGGTATTTTAAAGCTTGATACGGTTCATGTGAAAAATCCTAATTTTAAGGATATAAAACCTGGCGATGCAAATTATGGTGCGATTGCTGCTTTAGCAAATGCAGGTATTATTAGCGGAACCAATGGCTATTTCAACCCAACTAAAAATATTACACGTGGACAAATGTCAAAAATGATTGTGAAAGGTTTTAAATTACCAATTACAAACGGCATTAACATTCCTTTCTATGATGTCAATGAAGGCAGTGAATACGAACCATATATAAAAACGCTTTTTGCCAACACCATCACAAAAGGTACAACCCCTACTACCTTTGGACCACAAACTAATGTAAAACGCTCCCAATTAGCACTTTTTGTTGTACGTGCTGAAAAAGCTCAAGGCAACGTCACAGTTTTTGCTAGTCAATTTAAGCAAGACTATATCTATGCTTCTTATGGCGGCATTAAGCCTGCAGAGGATATCTTTACATGGGTTGAAGATGAAGAAGATTATATGACAGAGTCCATTACAATTAAACCGCTAAAAGAAGGCACGGGAAAATTAGTTATTACGGGCTTCAAAGAAGATACTGAAGAATTTTTGGATGTCTTTTACTTAGTAAATGTGAAGAATGTAAACGGGAAGCTACAAACAACACTTCAAAAAGTGAAAGAAGAGGATTATGCAGAAAACTTACCGTTCAATTTAAAGGAAAGTAATTTAAAATTTGTTCCTACTAATGTAAGTATTCAAACTGCAGATGGTCAAGCCTTATCTCCTGAATTATATAATTTTAAATCAACGAATAACTCTGCTACACTTTCTATCTTTAAAAATGGGCAGTATATGCTTACTTTCACTAACGGTACTCAACAACAAACAATGGCTGCTATTGTCGATACATATGATTTCGTGCGTAGTATTGATTTGTATCAAGTTACAGATGAGTTAACGATTTCAAGTAGCTATCTATCGTTTGAACCAACACATGTTGCCTTAGAAAAATTTAATTCTGAGCCAGCAACTGTGAAAGCTACAATAAAGGATAAGCAAGTAAATGTTACACCATTAGCAGAAGGTACATCTATTTTACATATTACAGGTAAAAATGGTGAAACTGCTTATCTATATATTGACTTTCTAAAAATCGCTAATAAATGGGCTGTTTCTTACGGTTTCATGGATGATTCAGAAGATTATTAATGTAAAAATGCCAGAAGATCAATATTAATGATCTTCTGGCGTTTTTTCTTGATCAGCACTCGTTCTTAGCTGAAATTCAGGCGTTCTTTCAAGCTGTTCGATAAATTTTTTAGTCTTAAAACGAATTCCTGTTTGTTCCTCGTAAATTGTTGTAATTATTTTTTTAATAAAATATTTTGTTTCCTTTTTTAATTCTAATTTCCCAATCTGGTCAATCGGTACAGTATAGAACATTCGGATAAGCTTAAGCTGAGTCGGTGTTAATCGAATGATATAAGGATCATGATGATAACAACGATGACACAAAAAACCTCCCTGGACAAAAGAAAATGCAAATTCTCCGTCTACTGCACCACAAGCAGCACAAGCATGTAAAATAGGCTGCACGCCAGTATAGGGCAGCATTTTCCATTCAACGAACAATGTAATAGCCTCCGGGTCGTAACCTTCCTCAATTGCTTGTAATGCTTGAAGGAGCACATCAAATGCAAGTGGCTCAGGTTTTCCCTCTTCTACTACACGCTCAACAAGTTCCATTATATAACTTGCATAGGCCGTTGCCATTATATCCTCACGAATATGACGCATTGAATTTAGATGCTCTCCTTGTTGCAATGTCCCCATACCGGTATGATGCTGTACCATAAACATGCCATACGTAAAAGGCTGTGTCACAGATGCTAACCTACTGGAAGGCTTCTTCGCTCCCCGAGCCATCGTTGCAACCTTTCCTGCTTCTCTCGTTAGTAATGTTACAATTTTATTTGATTCTCCATAGGCACGTACCTTTAGGACAATCCCTTCCCATTTATGAAGCATCGATTCCCCTCCTTTTCAACCTTTGCAATCAATTATGCCTCGGCATAATTGCCGCTGTCGCGCAGATAAACAATGCGTCCGGAATCGGCTTTGTGCTTTGGCCTGCGTGAGGGCCGACACGATGTCGGTCATTTCGGTAATGCCACAGGACGTGGCGTTTTTACCGATGCAGGTCAGTTAGCCGTTATCGCATGGATGCGATGATTTTAGGCTAACCCCTTTATTAACTCCTTTCCGATTCCGTGACATCCGCCGGAGGCTTTCACTTCTATCAGCGGGTGTCCAAATAGAAGTGAAAATAGAGCTGTCCAATAAATTATTGGACAGCTCCATTTAAAACTACAGCGACAGATAGGAATGTTGTAAAGTTGTTTTGTGTTTACAGCATATCTCATCAATTATGCCTCGGCATAATTCCGTGACATCTGCCAGAGGCTTTAGGCCAATATGATGTTGGTCACTCAGACGTTGCCACGGGACGTGACGTTCTTAGACTGAGTTCCTCTATTTCAGCTGATGTTAGTACAGCCGCTGAAATAAGTTAATATTCATCATCACGGAAACCGAAGTCACGTAAATGTGTTGATTTATTTCGCCAATCCTTTTGTACCTTAACCCAAAGCTCTAAATACACTTTTGAACCAAGAAGCATTTCAATATCTTTTCTTGCACGTATCCCTACTTCTTTTAGTAGCGCTCCACGTTTACCAATGACGATCCCTTTTTGAGAATCCCTTTCCACAATAATCGTTGCTGCTACACGAATTTTATCTTCGTTTTCCTCATCACGGCGAATTTTATCAATAACAACAGCAATGGAATGAGGTATTTCTTCACGCGTTAAATGTAACACTTTTTCACGAATTAACTCTGAAATAATAAAACGCTCAGGATGATCTGTTACTTGATCTGCTGGGTAATATTGTGGCCCCTCTGGTAAATATTTCGTTAATGTAGTTAATAAATTTTCTACATTATTCCCTTGTAACGCTGAAATCGGAACTATTTCCGCAAAGTCATAACGCTCTTTGTAGCTTTCAATAATCCCTATTAATTCATCAGGATGAATTTGATCGATTTTATTAATCACTAGGAAGACAGGCGTTGGATTACCCGCCAGCATTTCAAGGATGAATTCGTCACCCTTTCCAAGTTTCTGCTCTGCATTTACCATGAACATAATAACATCCACTTCACGCAAAGTATTTTTAGAAACCTTTAGCATAAAATCCCCTAGCTTATGTTTCGGCTTGTGGATTCCTGGTGTATCTATAAAAATCATTTGGCTATCATTTGTTGTTAGTACACCTTGTACTTTATTTCGTGTTGTTTGTGGTTTATCACTCATAATCGCAATTTTTTGACCAATGACACGGTTTAAAAATGTTGATTTTCCTACATTTGGTCGCCCGATTATGGAGATAAAACCTGACTTATAGCCATTGTTATTTTCCAGCATTCTCTAAATCCTCCGTTGTAAATGCAAACGGTAGTAATTCGCCTACAGACGTTACCGTGACATCACCTTTTAAGTTTGTTAAATATACAGGCATAGATGGTTTGCAAAATTCCATCATCACTTGACGACAAGCTCCGCATGGCGCACATGGTCCATCCGTATCAGCTACAATAGCGATCGCCTCAAAATCATAAATACCTTCTGACACGGCTTTGAAAAATGCTGTACGTTCAGCACAATTGGTCATACTATAGCCAGCATTTTCAATGTTGCAGCCATGAATAACCTCTCCATTTTTCGTTAAAATCGCCGCGCCAACTTTAAATTTTGAATAAGGTACATAAGCCTTTTCACGCGCTTTTTTTGATTCTTCTAGTAATGCATGCATATCAATTGTCATTAATGTTCTCCTCTACATAAAATAAAAAATAGCTCATCACCATAACGTGGGTTGATTTCCGTTCCGGCTGGGCGCTTTCCTGGGCGCGTCCGATGAGCCGCTTCGCTTGCGCTCCATGGTCTCGGGCCAACACGATGTTGGTCACGAAGGCGTTATCACAGGATGTGATGCTTTTAGCCTTCGTTCCTCTATTGCTGATCCCCAAGGAGTCGCCCAGCCTCCACTACAATCAACTTATAGCATGGATTAACAAATGTCCTCACTTAACTTTTGGTGACGAACCTAATAATCATAATTCTCCAGCACAATAGCTACTACTTCATGACCGAGTAATATTTTTAAAACCATTTCGGTATAAATATGAGTAATCCGATTATAGCACTGAATATCGCAAATACAAGTACTGCGCCTGCTGCAAGATCTTTTGCCTGCTTAGCAAGTGGATGGATAGTAGGTGAAGCTAAATCTACTACTCGTTCAATTGCAGTATTAATCATTTCAAGTGCAAACATTAGTGCTATTAATAGCAACACAATATACCATTCCATACGTGATAACTCCGTAAAATAGCCAGCAATCAAAACTATTCCCGCACTTAGCAAGTGGGATATAAAATTTTGCTCAGCACAGGCTGTAAGAATACCTTTAAAGGCATACCCAAAAGAGCGTACGAATTTGCGAACATTCATTTATTCTCGTCCTAAGCCGAAAGATTGTAAAATCTCATCCTGCTTACCGAACATCACCTTTTCATCTTCCGGCACCATATGATCATAACCAAGTAGATGTAAGAAACCGTGAACCGCTAAAAAGCCTAATTCTCGTTCAAATGTATGCCCATATTCCTCAGCTTGTTCTTTTGTACGATCCGTTGAAATAATAATATCTCCTAACACACGGGGCATCCCTTCAAATGTTACTTCTATTTCTCCCTCACCTAACTCCTCAAGGGCAAACGAGATAACATCTGTCGGCTGATCCTTGTCACGATATTCTCGGTTTATTTCTTGAATCGCTTCATTTGTAACAAACGTCACTGACACTTCTGTTTCCGGTTCAATATTCTCTACTTTCGCTGCATGCTGTAAAAGCTTTTCAACAAGCTCCATATGCTCAGCAGCCACTTCATTTGTTTCATCTGTAAAATCAATTGTTAAAATCATAGATCCTCCTACTTATCTGCCTTTGGATATTCAATTCGTGAGTGGAAAATTCCATTCAACGTTTCACAAAGTACTCGCTCTATACATTTTAACTCTTTTATTGAAATATCGCATTCATCAAATTGATTGTCTTGTACTCGATCATCTATAATCGCTCGTACCAACTTTTTAATTTTCTCTGCATTCGGTTCCTTCATCGATCGAACCGCTGCCTCAACACTATCTGCAACACTAATAACTGCCGCTTCCTTCGTTTGTGGCTTCGGACCTGGATATCTGTACTTTGTATCATCTAAACATTTTCCTTCTTCCTTCGCTTTAAAGTAGAAGAACTTTAACAGACTAGATCCGTGATGCTGCAAGGCAATATCGATAATTTCCTGTGGCATCTTATAACGTTTTAGCATTTCAGCTCCATCAGTTGTATGTGCGATGATAATTTCCGCGCTTTTTTCTGGAGGCAATGAATCATGTGGGTTAACACCAGACATTTGATTCTCGATGAAAAAGGCAGGACGCTTCGTTTTGCCAATATCATGATAATAGCATCCTACACGAGCCAGTAATCCATCCGCTCCAATTTCCTCACATGCCGCCTCCGCTAAGTTCGCCACCATTACACTATGATGATATGTTCCTGGAGCCTCCATTAGTAATTTTTTCAGCAACGGATGATTTGGGTTCGATAATTCAATTAAACGTAGCGACGACAATAAACTAAACGCTGATTCAAAGAATGGTAAAAGACCCATTGTAAGAGCACCTGATAATAGAGCCGATATCAACGCCGCTATAAAGTAATACACCAACTCTGACAAACCGTAAGTAGATTGTGTCATCAGTAAATAAAATGCGATAAATGACATATTTACTAGCCCGATAACACCTACAGCATGTAAAATATGCGAACGCTTTTCCATACTCCCCAAAAAGAATAAGCTCGCAAAGCCTCCAAAAATTATATACAGTGTAATTTCCATCTGCATAACAGATGAATAACCCTCCTGAAAAATAACACCCGCAGATGCCGCTGTCATAACCGTAATAAGTACCGCAGCACGGTCATCCACTAATAGCCGTACAAGCATTGTTGCCAAAGCTGTTGGGAAAAGGAAGGCAACCGTAACATCGAAGCCACTAGAAACTAGGCTTATAAATTTCATCAGCAAGATGGATAAACCATAAACAATTACTGTCACCAACAACGCATTACGTTTCTTGTGCTCATCTGTATCCAAACGTTCAAATAAAACAAACATGAACGTCATTTCCAAAAGTATTAAAATAATCAGCCCTGCAATCGGTTTCATCGATGCTTTATTACTCACCATACCTAGAAGTTCTAATTGACGAAACGCCTCATTATCAATAATTTGACCTTCCTGTACGATGATTTGACCTTGAAGAATTCGAGTTGGTTCAACCGATTCCTTCGCTTGATCCTTTCGAATTTTCGTTTGTTCTTCATTTATCGTCTCATTTTCGATAATACTAGTACGTCCAATTAAAACTACCGTATTAAATATTTTATCCGGATATCCTCGTTGTCCACGAATTTTTGTCTCAAAATCATTTTGACCCGCAAACACATTTTCTGATCGAATAGATTTTTGCAAATATTCCTGCACAGATTTTGATAGTTGCGTACTTGTTCTTTTTAAATCTGCTTCACTTTGTACTAACAAACCCTCTAGCTGTGAATCAGTAAAGATAATTGGCATTTGCTCTGAATCAATGGATTCAAACTTTTTGCGCAGCTTCGCCACTTGGTCGGCAATCGGAATAGGTTCTTTGCTACTCTCAACATCCGCCTTTACGTCGAGAACATAGTCAAATAAAGACGTTACAATCGCAGCTCGCTGCTTAGCAACATCCGCAGAAAATTGATAGACTGGCTCAACCGCATTCGCTGCTTTTTCTCGTTCCTGTTGTGTTTTATAAGTATCTTCTATCGTTTTAGTAGATCGTACTGTTTCAGGCGCTAGTTGTAATGGTTTAAAATCATATGTAACACCTTTAACATTGCCATACATAAAAGTAAATTGTAGGGCTCCTGTTAAGATGAGAACGACAATTAAAAAGTAGCGGAAGCCAATAAGTTCTGTAAATTTTTTTAATTGTTTCTCCATCCGGCACCTCCTCTATCTATCTACTATCATACCAATTCAAAAAACATTTTTCCCGAAAAATGTATAAGAAAGCAAAAAAACAGCTATACAAATTGTATAGCTGTCACAAATTTTTCCATTTTCCAAGTATTTTCACGTTTGTTAATTTTTATACCCGTCGCATTTACTCTAACTCTGTTGCACCTGTCGTTCCGTTTCACTCCACTTTCGGTGCAGACTTTTTAAAACCGTTGCACCTGTCGTTCCGTTTCACTCCACTTTCGGTGCAGACTTTAGAATTACGCATAGCGCAATTCTAAAGTTGCTGTTCTTCGTAGGCTTTGATGATTTTTGCTACGATTGGGTGGCGTACTACATCGCCTTGTTCTAAAATTTGGAAATGTATTGATTTTACATACTTTAGTGTGCGTTCTGCTACGATTAACCCAGATTCCGTATTTTTCGGTAGGTCCATTTGTGTTTTGTCGCCTGTAATGACCATTTTTGAGCCAAAGCCTAGACGCGTTAAAAACATCTTCATTTGCTGATGTGTCGTATTTTGAGCTTCATCTAAAATAACAAAGGCGTCGTCTAATGTACGGCCACGCATATACGCTAAAGGTGCAATTTCAATTGTTCCTCGTTCAATAAGTCTTTGAGTTTGTTCTGTCCCGTAAATATCGTTTAAAGCGTCATAAAGAGGTCGTAAATAAGGATCTACCTTTTCCTTCAAATCCCCCGGAAGAAAGCCTAGAGACTCTCCTGCCTCTACTGCAGGGCGTGTTAAAATAATACGCTTAACGTGCCCATTTTTTAGCGCCTGCGTTGCCATGACTACCGCTAAATACGTTTTCCCAGTACCAGCTGGACCGATACCAAAAACAACGTCTTTATGACGGATTGCTTGTATGTATTCTCGTTGACCGATTGTTTTTGCACGAATAGGCTTTCCTTTCGTCGTGCGTGCAATTTCTTCATCATAAAGTTCTGCAAAATATTCAATCGTTCCTTTTTGTGTCATTTCAATAGCAGTTGCAACATCACGCTGATCAATATTAATTCCTTTACGAATGACCTTTAGAAGAGCATGTAAAAGGAATGTCGCTTGTTCCTTTGCATCCTCTTCACCAGCAAGCTGAATTTGTTCACCACGTGTAATAATGTGGACTTGTAGTGCCTCTTCGATTAACTTCATATTTGCATCGGAAATTCCGAGTAGCATAACCGCTTCGTTTGGATTATCCACTTGTAATACAGTTAAATGTTCTGACATAATCATTCTCCTTGTGGGCCTTGTATTGGACTGGCAATGTTTTCATTGACTAAAAATAGAACTTTCCCTTCAACTGTACCATCCCCCCACTTTACCTGTAAAAGGTTTTCTTTTTTTATAACCGTTTTAGCAGGTAATGAACGTATTACCTTTTCATGAAGTAATGGTATGAGCAATGAATCTATTTTGGATTCATCAAGCTCTACTTGCACTTTTTTAGTGTTCTGCTCTTCAACAATTGAAACATACGGATCGAGCCAGCTTGGTAAATCTTTCTTTTGTACATAGTCAACTTTTTCTTTTTCTTGATGAATGCCTTTCACTAATACACGCCACTGCTTCTGTTGTAGCGTTTCCATCGTTAGCTTTTTCGGAATTTTAAATGAACATTCGAGCCAATAATCAGCGTAGACCTCTCCCTTTGCCCCAACAAAGACTTGATCTTCACCACTTTCAATTACACCACTTACGAGAACATCACCTTCGTAAGCAGTATCGTTGACTGAAATTTTACGTTCACCATTTTGAATATTAAAGTGGGTAATAACACCACCTTTTGTTGCCACTAAATGCGTCGCTAGTTTCTCATTCGTTTGTTTAGTTTGTTTCGGGGATTCCTGAGGTCGTAAAGTTATACGTCCACCATGCTTTTCAATATGCACCCAAGAAAGATCTCGATGCCCTTCTAATAGCTTCTGTCGAATGACAGCATCTGAGGGTAAGTCTTTTTTAGAAATGGGTGTTTCTAGTTGAAATGTATCTTGAAAGGTCTTTCCTAGACGTGCCTCTAACTCTGGCGTTGCCGCTTTAATATCAATACGCCAAATAACCTGTGCACATAGCAATGGTATTAATATCATCAACGCTAGGCCAAGCAAAGTCCAAAGCTGCGCTCGTAAAACTTGAAGCTCATCTGAATAATAGACAGCCATTTTAAGTCGGTAACGTCTACGTACACGGCGTATCTTTGGTAGATAATGCATCGTTGTTTCAAAAGCAACCTCTTGCTCACGAAAGACAATCCGCTTTAATGGCACATGTTGTGCATGCAATGCTTGAATAAAAGGATGAACATTTTCATGGCGCTTTATACGTATGATAATTGGCCGATTATTCCACATTATCGCTCACACCCATATCCTTTGTCATTTTCAGATGAAGCTCCTGCAAATCCTCTACAGAAAGATGAAGCATTTCTTCTTTAAGAGCATTAATTTCCACCGATTTCCCACGCACAGTAATATGATAGTCTGCATAAATAAAAGAGCATGATGAAGCATCAGCATGTAGAAAACGATATGGGCCAATGATTTTTAATGTTTCATATTGTAATAATTCAAGTAGTGGCGTTAATTGAAATAGTTTTCTCATAAAAAATGCCTCCTTCTTCGGCAATATATGCATCGAAAAAGGAGGACATGCTAGTTATTTTCTTTTTGCTTTTGGAGGACCTAAAACTTCTGCCATTACAACAGCCTGCATTAATGATTTTTTTGATTTTGGCAATTGAAAAGCAGATTGAGATTCAGCTACTCCCACAACTTTTTTCTCAGCTGCCAAACGAGCGATACTTTCTCTATTCGTAGTACGACTTACTTTCTCAGTCGGGATTAACGGTGGAGCTGCATAGCTTGGAACTTCCTTACTCACTGTTTCTTCGACAAATTTTTTCGGCTCTTCCACTTTAGATTGCTCATTTTTCCAATCACCTAAAAATTCACGTGCAAAATCTTCAAAGCTCTGTGATTTAGAAGCAGGACGTTGCTCTGAAGACATCTCTGCTTTTTCTGTAATAGGAGGATCAACATGAGAATCCTTATTAAAAGGAGGCATTGGTTTTTGTTCTTTCTTCTTTGCTTTACCGAAAATAGAGCTGACTATGGCAATTATCACAAATATAATTAATTGTTCCATTTATTAGTACTGCTCCTTTCAGTTTTTTATTCGTTAGGTCCATTTGTTTCTGATTTATCTGAGCTTACTTTAGAAATGGAGTCTCTCATAGCTGTATCTGCTTGAATGTTGCGGTAATTCATATAGTCCATAATACCAAGATTACCCGAACGTAAAGCTTCTGCCATTGCCTGTGGTACTTCAGCTTCTGCTTCTACTACTTTTGCCTTCATCTCTTGTACGCGTGCAATCATTTCTTGCTCGTTCGCTACAGCCATTGCACGACGTTCTTCAGCTTTCGCTTGGGCAATGTTTTTATCAGCTTGTGCTTGTTCAATTTGTAATTCAGCACCAATGTTTTTGCCGATATCAACGTCCGCAATATCGATTGATAAGATTTCAAATGCTGTTCCAGAATCTAAGCCTTTTGCTAATACAGTTTGAGAAATCATATCAGGATTTTCAAGAACTGTCGTATGACTAGAGGCGCTACCAATTGTAGAAACGATCCCCTCACCTACACGGGCAATAACCGTTTCTTCACCAGCACCACCGACTAAACGTTCAATGTTTGCGCGCACTGTAATACGTGCCTTCGCTTTTACTTCGATCCCGTTCATAGCAACACCCGCAATAAATGGTGTTTCAATAACTTTCGGGTTAACAGACATTTGTACAGCTTCTAATACATCACGACCCGCTAAATCAATTGCCGCACAACGTTCAAATGTTAACTCGATATTTGCACGATGAGCTGCGATTAACGCATTGACAACTCGGTCTACATTACCACCAGCTAAATAGTGGCTTTCTAGTTGATTAATCGTCACAGGCAAACCTGCTTTATGCGCTTTAATTAATGGGTTCACAATTCGTGACGGGATTACACGACGTAATCGCATACCGATTAAAGTGAAAATACTAACGCGGACACCTGCAGCAAGAGCAGAAATCCACAGCGCCACTGGTACAAAGGTAAAGAATACCGCGACAACAATAAATAATATGACTAGCCCTGCAATTGGACCTATTAAAGCTAAATCAATTCCCATTTGCTATTCCTCCATCTCTTCTTCTGTTCGTCTCACAACAATACGTGAGCCCTCTACTTTAATAACTTCTACATGTTTCCCAGCATCAACATAGCCACCTTCCGATACTACGTCAATGCGTTCACTACCAAATAGCATTGTACCTGCCGGACGAAGTGGCGTAACCGTTGTACCTACTTTTCCGAGCAGCTCTGTGCGATTCACGTTAGATACATAGCCCTCTTCCGTTGTTGTCGCATCCATCAAGACTAGCTTGTTTAAAACATGCATTTTTTTACCAAAAAATTTCATCAGGATCACCATCCCTATTATCGCTACAACAAGCGCAATGAAAATCGCTATAATCATTTGCATCATGTTTGCACCTGCCAGTATTAGACTTAGTAATATTAGCACACCGCCGAAAATACCAACAATACCTCCCGGGACAAAAAATTCCGCTACAACAAGCGCTAAGCCTACAATAAATAAAAGTAATGCTTCATAACCTGCCAAGCCTGCCACCATATGACCGAAGAAAAATAATCCAAGTGCTGACAATCCCATTATACCTGGAACACCAAAACCTGGCGAATATAGCTCAACTACAAGTCCCAAACTTGCAATCGACAATAAAATCGGAACTATAATCGGATTCGTAATAAAACGAGCAAGTTTTTCAGCAAAAGTAGGTTCAATTGGAACGATATCACTACCATTTAATTGCGTTTTTTCTAAAAGATCTTGGAAATTCGAAACCGTCCCATTAGAATATTTAACTTTTTTTGCCTCCGAGGCAGATAAAGTTAATAATTTCCCTTTTCCTGCTCGAAATTCTGGTAAATCAACAGATACATCAGCCATTGCTCGTGCATAGATTGGATTGCGACCTTTCGATTCTGCAGCTGCTTCCATTTGAGCAACCCATGCACTATGAGCCTTTAAGTCTGCTGCATTTCCTGCTGAATCAATAACTGCAGCCGCCCCGATCGTTCCACTTGGCACCATATAGATTTCATCCGCATGTAAGGCTAAAAAGGCACCTGCTGAATGCGCATCTTTGTTAATATACGCAATTTTACGTATATCCGTTGCATCCATTAGCATAGCAATATCACCAGCTGCATTCACGAAACCGCCCGGCGTATGGATGTCTAAAATAATCGCCTCTGCATAGTTTTCTTCCGCCTCTTTAAAAGCTCGTTCTAAAAATGCGTGAAGTCCTCGCTCTACTTCATCATGAATAGGTATGTGGTAGACCTTACTACTTGCAAAAGCAGATGTTAATGGAAACGCTAACAAAAATGTCATCCAAATAACTAATAAATAACTGAGGATTCTTCGTCTCCGCATCTTTTTCCCTCCCTTCTAACATGCTTCTCTCCTGTATATACGACTGACTAACTAAAAAGTTTCATAAATCCTAATAATTTTATTATACCGTGAATTTTTAATTTATATTTATACAATCAGTATATAACATAAAAGCCGAATGAATCTCAGGGATCACATTCGGCTTCTTCAATATGTACGTAATTTGAGAGCTTAAAGTAAAATACCTGAAATTAACCGACATGCGATTAATTCCAGGTATATCTTTGTCTGCTCAGTGAATCATACAATTGCGTGTTATGAACGTAGGGATTTTTAATGGGAAATTAAATTACCACTTACGTTTACGTGCAGCTTCTGATTTCTTTTTACGTTTTACGCTAGGTTTTTCGTAGAACTCGCGCTTTCTAACTTCTTGAATTGTACCACTTTTTGATACAGTACGTTTGAAGCGGCGAAGAGCATCTTCAAGCGATTCGTTTTTGCGAACGACAGTTTTTGACATCTCTCTTTCCCTCCCTCCGAACACACGTCAATACACAAATAGGCAAATAACCATTTGCTGTGTACTAAAGAATTATAACGTATTGTCTAAAAATGGTCAATAGAAAGTGTACGAATTAATCTGATGAATTTTTGGTTTTTTTACCTTAAGAATTTTCAGCTTGCTTTTGGACACCATAAACATACAAAGTTTTAAATTAAAGGTTCAATGGGGAGATAAAAATGAAAACATTTAAAAATAAATTAAATCCTCCAAAAATACTTGTGCTAGGCTTTGCCGTCATCATTTCAATCGGAACATTTTTGTTAATGCTCCCCATTGCAACGGTCGATGATAAAGGTCTTTCATTTTTAAATGCTTTATTTACTGCTACCTCAGCTACGTGTGTAACAGGACTGGTTGTTGTAGATACCGGTGATACATTTTCGATATTTGGAGAATTAGTTATTCTTTTTCTTATCCAAATTGGCGGGCTGGGCTTTATGACGTTCGCGACGTTTTTATTTTTGCTATTAGGAAAAAAGATTTCTTTAAAAGAAAGGCTTTTGTTAAAGGAGGCATTTAATAACGTTACAATTGCTGGTCTAGTTAAATTAGTTAAACGGATACTGTTATTTACAGCACTGATTGAATTTATAGGTGGCTTCATTTTATCTATTCGTTTTTCATTCGATATGCCTGTAGGTAAAGCCTTTTATTTCGGATTTTTCCATGCGATATCGAATTTTAATAATGCTGGATTTGATTTAATGGGTGGCTATAAGAGCTTAACAGAATACGTAGACGATCCTTTCGTCGTAATTACTATTTGTGCACTTATTTTGATTGGAGGCTTAGGGTTTATTGTTATAAATGAACTATATGAATACCGCGGAACGAAACGACTTTCAGTGCACACAAAAATTGTATTAACAACAACGCTTATTTTAACAGTCGGCTCAACGATTTTAATTTTCTTATTTGAATACGGTAATAGTAAAACCCTTGGGCAACTATCTGAATGGGGCAAAATTCTTGGTTCATTATACCAAGCAGTTACACCTAGAACTGCTGGCTCTAATACCCTTCCTATTGGTGATTTAACACATTCAACTTTATTTTTAATCATTTGGCTAATGTTCATCGGAGGCGGTTCTGGTTCAACTGCTGGAGGTATTAAAATAACGACCTTCGCTGTTTTAGTTGCTACGATGTGGTCTCAATTAAAAGGGCAAGAAGATGTTGTGCTTTTTAGACGTAGAATTATTCATGAAACGATTTTAAAAGCTTTAACAGTCACAATGTGTGGGATGATGATTGTCGTACTTGTTACCATTGTCTTAAGTATTATTGAACAACGTCATAGTTTTATGATGTATTTATTTGAGGCTACTTCTGCATTTGGAACAGCTGGACTTTCAATGGGGCTAACTCCCGAGCTATCAACTGGTGGCCGCCTTCTTATCATATTAACTATGTTTATCGGAAGATTAGGCCCTTTAACAATTGCTTTTGCTATTACAAATCGACGAAAAAAAGAGGCTTTCCGTCATCCAAAAGGAAATATAATGATCGGGTAACCATGATAAAGGAGCGATGAGTACAATGTCTATCAAACAATATGCTGTTATAGGTCTTGGACGGTTTGGAGTAAGCGTAGCACGCAAGTTGTATGAAGCTGGACATGAAGTTTTAGGAATCGATATTAACGAGGAAAGAGTCGAAGATGCCGAACAATATGTTACGCATGCAGTAGTTGCTGATACGACAGAAGAAAAAGCTCTTAACTCCATTGGGATAAGAAATTTCGATTGTGTCATTGTTGCTATAGGTATTGATATGCAATCAAGTATTTTAACGGTCTCCTTATTAAAGGAGCTAGGTATCAAAAAAATAATTGCAAAGGCTCTCGGAAAAAGACATGGACAAGTTTTAGATAAGGTGGGTGCTGAGTGGGTTATTTACCCTGAGAGAGATATGGGGGAACGTGTAGCCAATCAGCTACTTTCACCGAATATGCTAAATTACATTGAATTGTCAAAGGAATACAGTATAGAGGAAATTATGATTCCTTCTAAAATGGCTGGTCATAATCTACGGGATTTAGACATTCGAGCTAAATATAATGTCAGTGTTATTGCCATAGTTCGAGACGGTAATATTACCATTTTACCCTCTCCTGATGAGACTATTAAGGAAAAAGATATATTAGTGATGATTGGGCATAGAAAGGATCTCACTGTATTTTCAAATATTGAATAGAAAAAGGGATCAAAAGAGGCTGCGTCAAAAGGTTTCCCTTGAAACAGCCTGTTATATTTTATCAATTTTGCTTCGGCATAATTGCGCTGACGCTACAGAAAACAATGGCTGAAAAAATTAAAAGACTTTCTTGCTATCCATATCGTCTTTTAAAATCTCTACCGCCTCTCTGAAACGTAGAGAATGGACGATTTCTCGTTCGCGTAAAAATTTTAAGCTATCATTCAAATCTGTGTCATCTGATAAATCAATAATCCATTGATATGTCGCTCGTGCCTTTTCTTCAGCTGCAATATCCTCATACAAATCAGCAATCGGATCCCCTTTGGCCTGAATATAAGTTGCCGTAAACGGTGCTCCAGCTGCATTCTGATAAAATAATGCCCTGTCATGATTGGCATAATGTTCTCCAAGACCTGCCTCTTTAAGCATCTCTGGGGTGGCATCCTTCGTAAGTTTATAAACCATCGTGGCAATCATTTCCAAGTGAGAAAATTCTTCTGTAGCTATATCTGTCAACAAACCCACTACTTTATCAGGAATAGTATAGCGCTGATTCATATATCGAAGTGCCGCTGCTAATTCTCCATCTGCACCACCATACTGCTCAATTAAATACTTAGCTAGCATTGGGTTACATGTACTCACCCTTACTGGATACTGGAGCTTCTTTTCGTAATACCACAAAAAAATTCCTCCTAGTTACTTATAATCAATTATGCCAGGCATAATTGCATCCGGAATCCTACCAAAACATATTTGCTGATAAAGTTAAACTTGCCATGGCCAAGGTGTATCTACCCAATTAAAAGGATAATTTGAATAACTTCTCCCCAAATTCATAAGCGGACCAAATTTTTGCTCAAATGCAACCTTAAGTCGCATGCTTATTTCAGTGTTTTCGTTAAATTGCTGAATAGCATCATAATCGTGAGGATGAGTATCTAAATAAAGATTTAATTCCACTATTACAAAATCAATGGCTTGTATTTCTTCAAGTAGCTTATAAAATTCTGGTGGCATCTCTTTACTCATTCTTCATCCCTCCTTCTTGCGGATTTGGATAGGGGCTAAATAATTGAGGCCATAATGTGCCGGATTTGAGAGCTTCTTGAGGGGTTTGATATTGTGGTAGCCCAGGCGGTTGAAAACTCATATACAATTGGGGCGGTGTAGAAAAACTTTTAACCCTTATAGGTGGACATGGATCGAATGGGCTAATAAAAGGCTTCCAATATTTATATTGAGTGAACATTGTATCCTCCCTTCTGTATTCAATTACATCAGTGGAGTATATGAGGTAGATGAAATTTTTATTCAGAGTGGTGTTATAATCCGGAGGAAGTCACATTACCAAACGAGATTGGTAATCCTTCGCGTACCAAGAACACAAAAGTAGCTCGCATTTCGAAAAACGCGAGCTGTATTTTGTACATATTATTATGCATTTTTATAAAGTTACACCAAGAAAATATCCTATAGAAATAAAAATAATTACCCATGTCAAAGCTCCAAAACAAGCGAAAGCAAGATAAGTCCTAAACTTCATCTGGGTTATTCCAGACATGTAACTTGTTACATGTCTAATACCTGGAACATAATATCCTATAATTATTGTCCATGGTCCAAAACGATGAAACCATCGTTCAACTTTAATGAACCGTTTATCATTGAGACCAATCCATTTTCCATATTTTAATATTATAGGTTTCCCTAATTTATTACCAATTAAATAGCTAATGATCATACCAGTAGATGAGCCAAGAAAACTTAAAAGTATACTCAATAGATAGTTTAAATGCCCCTCTTGACACATAAATCCCACAAACGTCATCAAGATTTCATCGGGAACGGGTAAACCAATTATCCCTAAAGATAAAAGTAAAAATATAGCAAGATATCCATATTGACTTATAAAACTGCTTATGAATTCCACGGATAGTTTCTCCTTTTTTAATACAATTCGTTACTTTTATCAAATATCATATATTACCCCATTTTTGCTAATTAAACAGCGGAATGATTAATCAATTATACCTCGGCATAATTGCAGATGTTAGTACACCCGCTGAAAAAGTAACTTAATTCCGCATCATCTCACCACCTATAGAGGTGGGAGACTTTTGTAGCTGAGTCTTCGCTTTCGCTACCAAAACATTTATTGAAGGAAGTTAAAAAAATGAGAGGTCATTCAGATTAAAATATAATAGTTAACGAATGATTGACCTGTTAATTTTACGATATTTTATGTGATCGATGTTACTAAGTTATGTAAGAAGTCGGTTCGTACCTATACAATGTTCTTATAAAGAAAAAATTTATTAGTCCAATAATAAATTTTACATATAAAAAGCTTGATTATAAAACCATAAAAATTATCATATTCCTTCCTATACATTTTTGCAATTACTCTCAATAATACATCATCTATTTTAAGTTAAAAAGAGGGTTATTGTGAATGAAACAATGACAATAGATCGATTGATTAAATATTTGTCATAAATCACTTAAGGAAATTGATGAACTTGCTCAAGTATTAGGGGGATTTTAATTGTGGGGGTAAAAGGGGTTTTTAAATTCTAAATGTATATGGGGCTAGTCCATAACGAACAGCCTCGTAACTTACTTATAAGTATTTTTCATTACTATTAATAATTAGAATCTGTAGTTTTGGTTTAATGCAAACTCAATAGATAATGGGGTGTAATTCCTTTATTTTAACTTCTATATGTATTTTTTAATAATGCAAAATAATGTATTAAGTAGTGGGCTAATAAAATACGGCGAGCGTGTGTACAGGAATAGGTGAAACAACTCTTCAGTCTTTAGTTATTTGCCGTTTCCTATAAACAATCAAAGCAATAATCACAAGAATTAAAACTAAAATACTAGAAGTCAAAAAGAATAAAGATAAAGCTCTCTTTTCTCCCCAGTTGTTAAACGCTTGCGAAAAACCGACAAAAATCATCAAAAAGGATAGCACCAATTGAAACTTTGAAACATCTTTATACAATAGAATACCTCCCTTCTTATGTTAATTTCACCATTACGTAAGGTATAAAATGCAAATTTGAGTTTTAGAATATGCCCTTATATTTACTTATTCAAGTTCTTTTTAAGTAATTTATTATTGGAGATAGCAACTTCTATTAAGCCAATCATACATATTGCTAAAAATAATATAGACCAATTGATTTTTCCAACTACTAAAAGCGTATAGATAACATCAATTACACAGTATAATAATATAATGCTAGCAATAACTATCCCTTTTTTATTTTTCATCTTTCCACCACTTTCTCTTTCACACGATACTAAGTCAAAATATACCGACTTAATTATACATTAATTAGCTAATTTTTGTATTATTAAACAATTTTTCATAACAGCCATTTTTTATTTGGGCATCCACAAAAAAACACCTGCCGTAGCAAGTGCTTATTTTATTATTCATCTTTATTCGCATTTTGCTGGGATTCCATTTCTTTACGTTTTTGTTCTTCTTCCAATTATTTTTTCTACCACTTCTGACAGAAACTCAAAAAAACAGGCACTCACCTAACTTTCTGACAGTTTTTTTAAAATCAGTAACAAGACACATCCTCTTACATGACGTATATTGTCAAGGGGGTTATGATATTGAGTATATTTTTTTGTTTTTTGATATGATGGTTATAATGTGATAATTCAAAGTCGAAATACTATAGGTATATTAAAAAAACAGGCAAAGTGAATAACTTTGCCTGTTTTTATTAAAATCTATATGGTATTTAAACGTTAACCAGAGTGGAGTTTGATAGATTCTTATACTGACATTAAAAGTAGCAATTGCAAATTTGGTGACTATTTATATAGTCCAAAACAACAGAAAGCGGTACTGAATTATCAATAAAATAAACATACAGATAGTTGCTACCAATATAGCATTCCATATTTTTCTTTTTCGGCTAACTTGCTTATCCCTAAATGATCTTAAAATAGGGATAGTTAAAATTACCATGCCAATAGAAAAAATAGCATTGATTATTAGGTGTATCCTAAAATCTCCAATTGGAGAGGTCATATAATTCGGGTGATACAGTCACCTTTTCTGGTACAGATACTACAAATAATTACGTAAATTTCACAATAGCTTACCCATATTGTAGTATTTTTAAGTCTCAATACTTCTCTTAAAACTTTTACAGATGTAGTAAGTACTTTAAGCCAGATATTAGTTTTTAAACGATTATATTATCGATACGCATAAAAAAAGCCCAGGCTCAAAATTAATTGAGTACCTGGGCTTTGTCATTGGTGTGTTCATTTGTTTGTTTACAATGACATTGATAGATCACTACATTATTCTCAACAAAAACTGAACATTTCTATTTAACTCGTCTTTGTTGAATCGTAATATACAACCCAATTAAATGATTAGTCGTCATTGGGGATGCACAATTTTCAAAAGGCTTTATCAAAAACAAATTTAAATACAACGTTGGGAGCATATCGAAATTCAATCTAACATAACACTCCTAAAATGATTTATGAAATATATGGTCATGTTCTAAAAGAAATGGAAGAGGCATCCGTAGCGGCATTTAGTCAAACTTTAAATGAAAGTGGGGCTAGTTCCTAACGAACAGCCCCGTAACACTTACTATATAAGGATTTTCATTACTATTAATAATTAGAATCTGCAATTAATCCGTTCATAATAGCAACACCAGAGCTTGCTCCAATACGAGTTGCTCCAGCCTCAATCATCTTTTTCATATCCTCTAAGCTTCGTACACCACCAGAGGCTTTTACACCTAAATCTGGGCCAACTGTTTTACGCATTAATGCAATATCTTCTGCTGTTGCGCCCCCAGTAGAAAAACCAGTTGATGTTTTCACATAATCAGCACCCGCTGCCACAGCTAGCTCACATGCTTTTACTTTTTCTTCGTCAGTTAAAAGGCAAGATTCAATAATTACTTTTACAAGTGCATTGCCTTCAGCCGCTTCAACAACTGCAGCGATATCTGCTTGCACAAGGTCATAGTTTTGATCCTTTAAAGCACCGATATTTATAACCATGTCTACCTCTTTAGCACCGTTAGCAATCGCATCTTTCGCCTCGAATGCTTTAACAGCTGGCGTGTTAGCGCCTAAAGGGAAGCCAATTACTGTACAAACTAAGACCTCTGAGCCTTGTAAAAGCTCGCTGCTATAATTTACCCAAGTTGGATTTACACAAACAGAAGCAAAGTTAAATTGTTTTGCCTCTGCACACAGTTTTTCGATTTGCTCTTTTGTTGCTTCAGCCTTTAATAATGTGTGATCAATCATACGCGCGAAATTTTGTTCCATTTTTATTAAACTCTCCTCTATCAACAAGTTGTACGTACCTCTTTGGCATCATAACATTTTTTAACGTTGCCGTCTAATTTCTTTTATAGTTAGGCGATTTCTATAAGAGTGAGATCATTAATCAAAAATAAAGTAAAACACCGTCCAAAGTTCGAACGGTGTTTCTCTTCATAGTTGCTCTATTTTATTTTACAGTTTCTAAAACACGAACAAATTGCCCTTTAGAATGTGGATATCCAGCTTGAGTAATTTTCACCTTCACAAGCTGACCGATTAGGCTTTCAGGACCTTCAAAGACTACTTTTAAGTAATTATCTGTATAACCTGTTAAAAGCCCTTCCTCATCGCTTCCATCATGCACGAATTCTTCAGGAATTACTTCTAGTACTTGATCTTCAAAGCGAGAAGCATATTCCTTTGCTAATTGGTCATTTAATGCGATTAATCGGTGAACACGTTCGTTTTTAATGTCCTCGTCAATTTGGTCCTCCATGCGCGCTGCTGGTGTACCTGTACGTGGAGAGAACGG
The DNA here is from genome assembly GCF_050280325.1 of Lysinibacillus sp. NPDC093216. Classification (NCBI taxonomy): domain Bacteria; kingdom Bacillati; phylum Bacillota; class Bacilli; order Caryophanales; family Bacillaceae; genus Lysinibacillus; species Lysinibacillus sp. NPDC093216. The sequence continues at coordinate 94,800 of NZ_JBNNVB010000017.1, forward strand.
GAATACGTGTAATTCAGAAAACTTATGATCACGTATAAAGTTATATGTTTCCATGAACTCTTCCTCAGTTTCTCCTGGGAAACCTACGATTACATCAGAAGTGACAGCTAAGTCTGGTAACGCTTCATGTAGTTTAGTTAAGCGTTCACCGAAGAACTCCATTGTATACTTACGACGCATACGTATTAAAACTGTATCAGAGCCAGATTGGATTGGAATGTGTAAGTGATTAACAACGATTTTTGATTCACGTAAAACTTCAATCACTTCATCTGTTAATTGACTTGCCTCAATCGAAGAAATACGAAGACGTTTTAAGCCTTTCACATTTGCCTCTAAATCACGTAGTAGCTGAGCTAAATTGTAATCTTTTAAGTCTTGTCCATAGCCACCTGTATGAATACCAGTTAGAACAATTTCAAGATACCCCGCATCCACTAGTTGTTGGGCTTGGTTCAATACTTCTTGAGGATCTCGAGAGCGCATTAACCCACGTGCCCATGGAATAATACAAAACGTACAGAAGTTATTACAACCTTCTTGTATTTTTAAAGATGCACGTGTACGGTCTGTAAATGCAGGCACATCTAATTCTTCATAAACACGATTTTTCATAATGTTGCGTACAGCATTAATCGGTTGGCGTTCAGTAAGATATTGGTCTATGTAGCCAAGTAATTTTGTACGATCCTGTGTTCCTACAACAATGTCAACACCAGGAATCGCCATAATTTCAGTTGGAGATGTTTGAGCGTAACATCCAGTTACACAAATGACAGCGTCTGGGTTTTGACGAATAGCTCGACGGATAACTTGACGGGATTTTTTATCCCCTGTATTTGTTACTGTACATGTATTAATGACATAAACGTCTGCTTGACGATCAAATTCTGTACGTTCATAGCCTTCTTCTTTAAATAGTTGCCAAATTGCTTCTGTTTCATAATGATTTACTTTACAACCTAATGTATATAGAGCTAGGGTTTTAGGAAGCGTTTCACTCATAATATATTTCATCCTTTCAAGATTGCATTACATTTTGTTTCTTAACTTTTAATTATTATTTGATGTCCATAATTTAGATACGTGAACTATAATAACACAAACCTTTTGAAATCAGTACTTTTAAGATACTTTTTTGTGACTGACCAGGTTCTATTCATGGAGAAAGGCACTCATTGTTAAAAAATGAGTGCCTTTCTTTCATCTCTCAAAATCTCAAATATTACTTACATAACCCTTTTTTACAAAAAAAGATGGAAATTGCATATAAATAATGGTAATATTTTCTATGGATGGTAATTCCATTTTTTTAAAAAAACCATTCGTTATATTTTGTAAAAGAATGGGGGTCTTTAATGAAAAAAACTATCTTAATTAGAATATTGGCATTTATAGCCGTATTACTAATACTTTTTTCAGATGGGATACAATCTCATGATTTTCTTTATCTTTTAATTGTCGTTTTTTTCATTGGTGTTCCGTGGTACAAGTTTTTCAAAAAATAAATTTAAGATTCAGGAGGAATTGTACACTTTTTGGTAATGGTTATGTTTTTAGCATTGCAACCCCTATCTGTAAATTTAGATCGAGCTATTGCTAAAGAAAAAGGTGGGAACAATGATTGTAATAGCTGTTCACAAAAATTATCTTTACAAATGGAACAAGCAGGTTTTTTAAAAAATAATTTAGTAATAAACGATGTAAAAGAAGATTTAGATATAGCGGAGAATTTTAATCATAGTGAGTACAATAAAGATGATTTCGATTGGAAAAATATTGAGTTCATGGATTTCGGCAAGGATAAAGATGGTTTAATGATTCCTTATAAGCAGAACAATGAAAACTTTGATATTCGTTTATTGACTGCTTATGATAAAACAACTGGTGAAATTAGTGATGATTTTATTATTATGAAATCAGTTCTTGATATCGAAAATAATGAAATTGAAGTTACCTACTCAACATTAAATGATGAAAAAGTGGTTGGCATGACTCTTGATGTAGGCACAAATGAAGTTATTGACAGAAAAATATATAACGAAGTATCTCCAACTGATAGTGGTCAAGCAGGTTATTGGAGCGATACTTGGGATTGTTTAAAAAATGCTTGGAAAAATGCTCCTGAACTTACGAAAGAATTATGTTCCGCTGCTTGTCTCTCTGTAATATTTGGCGGAAATATTGTAGGTATAGTAACTTGCGCTAGTTGTTTAGGCGCTCAAGCTATGGTATGCCTTATTCACTAACAATTAAATAAATATTAATTATCTGAGGCTGGGACATAACTTGATTATTTAAAAAATAGCGGAAATAGATAATAACTTTTTCACTTCGATGAGTAGAGTGTTCCTTCCTAAATCAAAAAAATGTTAAACCGAAATACAATCGGTATAACATTTTTTCTTTTTGTCCCAGCCTCTTTTTATAAATAAACAAATAGAAACCAACAATCGATTCTATACCTTGCTTAACACCATGGCTGTGAATATCTGTATAAAATAGATTAGCCGATCCAAGTCTTACTTGAATCGGCTTTCTCATTTGGGAAATGGACAACCTAGAGTATGGAAACTCACGATTTTCGGTCGCTCGTTACTCATAATATATATCATCCTTTCAAGAGTACACTACAATAAATAAAATTATTAACGTGTCTTATAATAGCACAAATAAAGATAATGAGCCTAGCTTTTTGGCTAAGCTTATTTTTTTGAATAAAAAAACAGGCACCGTAGTATCGAGTACCTGCTTGTTAATAGGTCGTTCCACTAAAACCAAAAAACAGCTATTTTATCCATCTTAATCCATTTATTTTAATTAAGACACCTGCTATTCCCCTCATCATTTTACAACTCTCTAGCTTCTCACAATAAACCCTCGAAAGAAATCAATTTCTTTGGTTATAAAATTGTAAAAAGGCAGTTAAAAATTAGATTCAACCTAACTTTCAACTGCCTACTCGAATATTGGATTTTTATCAGTGCCAAATTAATATTACATGGTTAATTTTTCGATTACATTTTTTTGCAGTAAACTGCCTTTTTTCTTTGTTCTGCTCCCCTAAAAATTAGAGATTATCAAGGACTAGTAGGAGGAGTAAGTCCAAAAAGATTAGGAGTTATTACATTAGTGCCAGCTCCAAGGCGGACTTGTTGAACTTGCAGTACTTTTACAGTAAGCTCCAGCACGATTTTTTCACGTAATGTGCTGAAAGTGCCTTCTGGTGCTGCCATTTTTGGTGAGAAATCAAGTTCAAAGAAGTTTGCAGCTACTAACTCGCCAAATGGTTGTTCATTGTATTTAACGAGATTTTGGAAGAAAGCCTTATCCAATCGAGCATCCATTTGCGTTTTTTCATTAAGGAAGTTCGCTTCGGCAAACTCGGAAATTCCTAAGATTGGAGTAGGGCCTCCAGGTGTTTGTGGGAAAGTAAGGTCTGTAAAGCCAGAAAACGGAACATCGGCAATTCTATCACGAAGCGCCCCATTGCATGCTGATGAAGCATATTCTATATTTTTGCGAATATGTCCCGCTACAAATAACTTAGCTCTTGTTACCGCAAAAAAGTCAGTGTTGTCAACACGTGTAAAAGCAACCGGTACTAATTTAACTTGATTTAAGAATACATTTTTTTTCACTCTTTTGATTTCAGTTGCTGCAGGAGTGAGCGTAATATCCGACTCCACAACGATTTGAAGTGTTGGTTCTGAAAGTACCACTGGAACTTTAATAGTTGGAGCCGTAACCGGTGTAGCGACCACTGGGGTAGTAGCACTAGTTAATGGCATTTGTTCAGTTGATGCCACTGGACAAGGTTCGACTTTACTAACGTGATTAACTTGATTATCTAATTGATCACTCAAAATGTTCCCTCTTTTCATTTTTTTTATGAGAATACTCATATCGCTAGAATATGTAGGGAATTAATCCATACATGGACATATACACTAGTTTTTTAAAAAAGAGTTTTTTTAAGCAGAGATATTAGCTCAATATCCTTTAGAACTTTGGCACTCGAATTTTCTGTGCTTGTAGCAAATGAATGATTATTTCTAATACTATGTTTTGACACATTTGATTTGAATGAATTAATGATCCATTTTGTGCAGGTACTGCATTCCCAGTGTGAGATGCTGTATATTCAATACTCTGATGAATATAACCTTCAATAAATAAATTCCCCCTCAATGCTGAACATGTCCCATTACCTAATGATTGAGAAAACTGAGTAGGAACGAATCTACAATTGGTTAATACTACCTCATTCGAGATATCTTTAACTTCCACAATGTCTTTTTCAAATACGATATTCTCTTCAAGGCCTATTTCTATTTTATATTCCCCTACTATAACTGGAGCTCTAATGTGCATAAAGTCATCGGAACCGTAAGAGTGATGATTGGTTTCTCCTTTATTAATTGATTGTGTGTTATGTAAGGGAACTACAACTGATTTAGACGGATTACTCTTCTGATTATTTTTATCATAAGTATCAGTTTTCATTAAAAATATAATTTGATTAATTTTTGAGTGAACCAACCGACAATCAGGTTGTTCAGGATAATCCGTTGTATTACTAAATAATTTGGTTTCAAATTGCGGGGTAAGATGATTGTCTGGATCAAGAAAATCAAATGTATTTTTAACAACCTCACCACAGATAGGAGCATGAAGAAAATTATCAATTTCTACGTGAGTAGAGAATGGGCTTTTTTGGGTTTTAGAATATACTTTCCCTTGTACTGACTCAGGAAATGCATTAACACGATCTGAAAAATTGTTATTCTCCATCTCTTCTGTATCAATAAGACATATTATTTTCTTCTCAACTTCGGATTCAGAAGGACTGCAAATTTCACGTTTAGAGTCTAGTTGGGTTGCAAAATCCTGTTCTTCTACAGGCTTGGTTTCTTCTCCATCGTCTGAATCAAGGGGATCATTCATTTCATCCCCTATATTAGTTTCAGAAGGAATGAGTAGTTCACAATCGGAATCTAGATGAGATGCAAAATCCTGTTCTTCCACAGGCTTGGTTTCTTCTGCAACGTTTGAATCAAGGGGATCATTCATTTCATCCCCTACATTAGTTTCACAAGGAATGAGTAGTTCACGATCGGAATCTAGACAAGCTACAAAATTCTGCTCTTCCTCTAGCTTGGTTTCATCTGTTTCTTCTGAATCAAGGGGATCATTCATTTCACTCCCCACATTCGTTTCAAAAGGAATAAGTAGTTCACGAGAATCTAAATGGGCTACAGAATTTTGTTCTTCCACAGGCTTGGTTTCATCTACATCGGCTGTATCAAGAGGATCATTCATTTCATCCCCTACATTAGTTTCAGAAGGAATGAGTAGTTCACAATTAGAATCTAGATGAGATGCATATTTCTGTTCTTCCACAGGCTTGGTTTCATCTACATCGGCTGTATCAAGAAGATCATTCATTTCATCCCCTACATTAATTTCACAAGGAATGAGTAGTTCATAATTGGAATCTAAATGTGATGCAAGGCTGGTTTCATTTTCTATATCAAAGAGATCATTTATAAAATCGGAATAAGGAGAATTTTGTTGCGATGCTTGATCCATTTCGCTGGGTTCAATTTGACAATTATATTTTTGTTCGGAACTTATCTCTTTCATCACTTTATAGTTAATCCATGGAGTTTGCATTAGTTCACTCCCAAATAATGTTTTTGATAAATATTGTGCAACATTTGATCCGTAAAATCCTACGATAGAGAGACATGTTCAAAATCATTTTCTTCAGGCAAAACTCACGAAGTAACCTGTTTTCATTTACTTACGTTGCCATGATGAATAGGGATTGGTAAAAAACTGCCATTTCCATTTTCTCTAATGTTTGATAACAGCTAAACACTTTTTCTTCTATTTTTGCTCGAATATATGATAGATGTGTATAGCTTTTAATGAATGCCCCTTTTTCGAATATTGTCAAACAACATCACTATGAGCTACTTTTATTTTGATCTAAGTGTTGCACTTATAATTACAATCCATATTATGCTTTATTTTCACTTTTGTCACAGAGTACTTTCCAAATCTCAGGTAGCAATTAAGATCCCATGTGTTTGAGAGACGATAGCACCCAAAATTTTATCTATCCACTATTTTGTTTTCAACTCAATTATTTAATAGCATTCTTTTAATACAAAAAGCAGTTGAAAGTTCGATTTAACCGAACTTTCAACTGCCAACTTAAATTTTAGATTTTTTCAGTGCCCTCGAAATACCCTTTCTCTGTTATACTCCCCTAAAAACTGAGATTAACAACTAGGATTAGAAGGAGGAGTAGGTGGAGTAATAACCGGACTAATTGGAGGAGTAAGCCCTGTAAGAATAGGAGTTATAACATTAGTGCCAGCTCCAAGGCGAATTTGTTGAACTTGCAATACTTTTACAGTAAGCTCTAGCACGATTTTTTCACGTAATGTGTCGAAAGTGCCTTCTGGTGCTGCCATAACCGGTGAAAAATCAAGTTCAAAGAAGTTTGCAGCTACTAACTCGCCAAATGGTTGTTCATTGTATTTAACTAGATTTTGGAAGAATGCTTTATCCAATCGAGCATCCATTTGCGTAGTTTCATTAAGGAAGTTCGCTTCTGCAAACTCAGAAATCCCTAAAATCGGAGTAGGGCCCCCTACTGTTTGTGGGAAAGTAAGGTCTGTAAAACCAGAAAAAGGAACATCGGCAATTCTATCTTGGAGTGCCGCGTTACATGCTGCTGTAGCATATTCTATATTTTTGCGAATATTTCCCGCTACAAATAATTTAGCTCTTGTTACCCTAAAAAAGTCAGTGCCAGCAATACGTGCAAAAGCAACTGGTACTAGTTTTACTTGATTCAGGAATACATTTTTTTTCACTCTTTTGATTTCAGTTGCTGCAGGTGTAAGCGTAATATCTGCCTCCACAGCAATTTGCAATGTTGGTTCTGCAAGTACAACTGGAATTTTAATAGTTGGAGTCGTTAACGGTGTAGCGACTACTGGAGTAGTAGCAGTATTTAATGGTATTTGTTCTGTTGATGTTACTGGACAAGGTTCGACTTGATTTACTTGAATATCTGATTGATCACTCAAAGAAATTCCCTCTTTTCATTTTTTTAGTATTAGGGAGCGCTCTATATTAGAATATGAAGCACTTAAAACTATACATGGACTTGTATACTAGTTTTTTACTTTTAATCGAAATGAGATTTTTGAGTTGAGCATTGTTTTATCTTACTTGTGTTTTAAAGCTTTTCTTTTAAAAATCGAACCTATTCTAACGAGTTTATTTGGTCTACAATGCAAAAGAGCCGATTCAAATTTTTTGAATCAGCTCTTTTTGTTAGGATTAAGTCATTGATTGTGATTTTCGCTTATTCCTTCAAACCTTGCCACGACTGCACTTACACGTAATTATATTGCAGTTTACCCATGCACAGCTATTGCGTGAAAAGCCTCTTTTGACAAGGCTAAATCTTATTTCATTCAAATTCATAAGAGATTGCAGACAGTGCATAGAGTGGTGCCGTTTCTGCTCGTAAAATTCGAGGTCCTAATGACATCGTTTGGGCACCGGCTTGAAGCAGGGCATCTGCTTCTTTTCTAGCAATGCCTCCTTCTGGACCAAAGATAATAAGAATTGATTTCGACTTCTTGTCATACACATTTTTTAACTTCTCCGAAAATCTTGTGCGTCGTTCTGCTTTTGCATCCTCTTCATCTGCTATAAAAACGGCGTCGAATTTGCCAACTTGTTCTACTAGCTGTTTAAAAGAGATTGGTTCATAAATTTCCGGGATATGTGTACGATGGGATTGCTCAGCTGCTTCTTTAGCAATTTTTTGTAGACGCTCTTGCTTTTTGGCACCCTTCTTTTTATCCCATTTAACGATGGAACGCTCCGCTTCAAAAGGCAACAAGGCAAACATTCCAAGCTCTGTTGCCTTTTGTGTAATAAGTTCTAGTTTATCGCCCTTTGGCAAACCACATGCCACTGTTACATTTACAGGTAACTCCGGAGAAGGAATAATTTCACCTGTAGTTTGAACGTATACTTCATCTGCTTCGAAGGCTTCAATTTCACATATATGGGCGGTATTTTGTGCAACTACAACGATTTTGCCGCCTTCTTTCATACGCATTACTCGTTCAATATGTCGCGCATCCTCTCCGCTAATACGTGCTTCCTCAATGGTCGTCTCAATAAAATAGCGTTGCATGTTACCATACTCCTTTATAGCAAGAAGAGAAAACGCCAAATCGCCAGCACTCGGCTCACGATTTGGCGCTTCCTCAATCAATTTATTGTGGTCGACGGGCAATGATCGCTACCCAATCTTCCATTAGTAATACTTCTTCGATTACAAATCCTGAAGCTTCTAGTGCTACTTTTACATCATCACGTTTCGCGCCAATGATGCCTGAAGTGACATATAATCCACCCGGTTTAACAACTGAAAATGCATCGTCAGTAAAGGACATAATAATTTCTGCTAAAATATTAGCCACAACGACATCAGCTGGTTCCTTAACTGTATCCAATAGATTTCCATGGAATACAGATACTTTATCATCTACTTTGTTTAATGCAGCATTTTCTTGTGCTGAACGTACAGCTACTTCGTCTAAATCAAGTGCATGTACGCTCTTAGCTCCTAGTAAGGCTGCACCAATTGATAGAACGCCTGAACCCGTCCCGATATCGATAACTGTATCGCCCTCTTTTACGACCTTCTCAAGCCCTTGTAAGCACATAACAGTTGTAGGGTGTGTTCCTGTACCGAAAGCCATACCAGGATCTAATTCAATAATTAATTCATCTGTTGATACTGGTACATATTCTTCCCATGTTGGCACAATTGTAAAGCGTTCAGAAATTTTTACAGGATGATAGTATTGCTTCCATGCTGTTGCCCAGTCTTCCTCGTTAACCTCCACAATCGATACAACATTTTCACCAATATCGATGTTGAAGTTCGTTAGATTTGTTATAGCCGCCTTAATTTCTTCGACTGTTTCATTTAAAAAACTAGACTCCGATAAGTAAGCCTTAACAATAACACCATCTCTCGGAAAATCCGCTTCATTTAGCGCATAAATTTCACCATACTGATCCTCTCGTGGCTTCGCAAATTCTGCAGAATCCTCAATAACCACACCACTTGCCCCTGCTTCATGCAAAATATTCGAAATTGCTTCTACCGCTTCATTTTTTGTATGAATGGATAATTCTGACCACTTCACGTAGCTCTTCAGCTCCTCTAATTATTCACCTTGGAATTTTTTCTTAATTTTATCGAATAGCGAGCTTCCTTGCTCTTCAGGAATATCACCACTGATTTCCGCAAATTCACGTAGTAATTGTTTTTGTTTTTCTGTTAATTTTTCTGGCGTTACAACTTTTACTGTTACATATTGATTCCCTGTACCATAGCCATGTACATTTTTGACACCTTTGTCTTTTAGACGGAATTGCGCACCTGACTGTGTGCCCGCTGGAATACGTAGTTTTACTTTTCCATGAACAGTCGGAACTTCAATTTCATCACCAAGAGCTGCTTGTGGGAATGTCAGTTTTAGTTCGTAATAAATATCATCGCCATCACGTTCAAACTCATTATGTCCTTGAACGCGGAACATAATATATAAATCCCCCGCTGGGCCTCCATTTATACCTGGCTCACCTTGACCAGACACACGAATTTGCTGACCATCATCCACACCTGCTGGAATGTTAACTTTGATTTTCTTACGTTGTTGAACTTTTCCTTCACCACGACAAGTTGAACATTTTTCTTTAATGATTTTACCTGCGCCATGACATGTAGAACAAGTACGACGATTCATCACACGGCCAAAAGGTGTATCTACAGCTTGATTTACTTGACCTGCACCTTGACATGTTGAACATACTTCGGGGTTAGTACCTGGTTTTGCACCCGAACCGTGGCAAGTATCACATAATTCATCTTTTGGAATTTCGATTTCTGTTTCTTTCCCGAAAATCGCTTCTTCGAATGTAATATTCATACGATATTGAAGGTCATCACCCTTGCGCGGTGCATTCGGGTCCTGACGGCGACCGCCACCACCAAAGAATGAGCTGAAAATATCCTCGAAGCCGCCAAAGCCGCCGCCTCCGAAGCCACCACCAAAGCCTGCATTTGGATCCTCGTGGCCAAATTGATCATAGCGTGCTTTTTTCTGATCATCACTTAACACTTCATAAGCTTCAGCGATTTCTTTGAATTTTTCATCTGCACCTGGCTCTTTATTAAGGTCAGGATGGTATTGTTTTGATAATTTACGGTATGCTTTTTTAATTTCATCTTTAGAAGCTGATTTCGTTAAACCAAGCACCTCGTAGTAATCGCGTTTCTCCATCATTCACACTCCGCTCTTTTTGCATAAAATCTATTGTATCACGCAGTTAAAAAAACTGCCTCTATTTTTATTATTAAATATTCATTAAAAATGTTGCACATATGTTTCTTCACATTTCTCGCAGTTAACCTATGCACCTAGACGAATAAATTTGCGTAGGTTATAGCTAACTATAAAGAGAAAAGCCAAAGCCGCAAGCGGTCTTTGGCTTCTTCACTTAACTGTGTTCTTACTATTATTTATCGTCTTTTACTTCTTCAAAATCAGCGTCTACGATATCATCTTTTTTACCAGCGCCAGCATCTGCACCAGCATCGCCACCTTGAGCTGCTTGAGCAGCTGCTGCAGCTTGTTCATATACTTTCATAACTAATGGCTGTAATACGCCTTCTAGTTTTTCTTTAGCAGATTTAATGCCTTCTAATTCGCCAGCTTCAAGCGCTTTTTTCAGTTCATCACGAGCATCTTCAACAGATTTTTTCTCGTCTTCTGTAATTTGCTCGCCTAAGTCAGCAATTGTTTTGTCAACTTGGAACACTAATTGGTCAGCTTCGTTGCGAAGATCTGCTTCTTCTTTACGTTTAGTATCCGCTTCAGCATTTGCCTCTGCATCTTTTACCATACGTTCGATTTCTTCCTCAGACAGACCAGAATCAGATTGGATAACAATTGTTTGTTCTTTGTTTGTACCAAGGTCTTTCGCTTTAACAGATACGATACCATTTTTGTCAATATCGAATGTTACTTCGATTTGTGGTACACCACGTGGTGCTGGTGGGATATCTGATAATTGGAAGCGACCTAATGTTTTGTTGTCTGCTGCCATTGAGCGTTCACCTTGTAGCACGTGAATATCTACTGCTGGTTGGTTGTCAGCTGCAGTTGAGAATACTTGTGATTTAGATGTTGGGATCGTAGTATTACGGTCGATTAATTTTGTGAATACGCCACCCATTGTTTCTATACCTAATGAAAGTGGAGTTACGTCAAGTAAAACTACGTCTTTTACATCACCAGTTAATACGCCACCTTGAACAGCAGCACCCATTGCTACAACTTCATCAGGGTTTACACCGCGGTGTGGCTCTTTATTAGTTTCTTTACGTACAGCTTCTTGTACAGCTGGAATACGAGTAGAACCACCAACTAAGATTACTTGGTCAAGTTCAGATGTTGAAAGACCTGCATCAGATAATGCTTGACGTACTGGACCTACTGTACGGTTTACTAATGGTAATGTAATTTCGTCAAATTTTGCACGAGTTAAAGAAATTTCTAAGTGTAATGGACCCGCTTCACCAGCAGTGATGAATGGTAAAGAAATTTGAGTAGATGTTACACCTGATAAGTCTTTTTTCGCTTTTTCAGCCGCATCTTTTAGACGTTGCATAGCCATTTTATCTTTAGAAAGGTCAATGCCGTTTTCTTTTTTGAATTCTGCAACAAGATATTCGATGATAGCATCGTCGAAATCGTCCCCACCTAGTTTGTTATCACCAGCTGTTGCTAATACTTCAAATACACCGTCACCTAATTCAAGAATAGATACGTCAAATGTACCGCCACCAAGGTCAAATACTAATACTTTTTGGTCTGTGTCTTGTTTGTCTAAACCATAAGCAAGTGCAGCAGCTGTTGGTTCGTTGATAATACGCTCTACTTCTAAACCTGCGATTTTACCAGCATCTTTAGTAGCTTGGCGTTGAGCGTCGTTGAAGTAAGCAGGTACAGTAATTACTGCTTTAGTTACTTTTTCACCTAAGTAGTCTTCAGCATAGCCTTTTAAGTATTGAAGAATCATTGCAGAAACTTCTTGTGGCGTATATTCTTTATCTTCCACTTTAACTTTTTCAGATGTACCTATTTTAGATTTAATAGAAATAATTGTGTTAGGATTTGTTACTGATTGACGTTTTGCTACTTCACCAACTTGACGTTCGCCATTTTTAAACGCAACAACAGATGGTGTTGTACGGTTTCCTTCTGGATTTGGAATTACTTTTGGTTCTCCGCCTTCAAGTACAGAAACACAAGAGTTTGTTGTTCCTAAGTCAATACCGATAATTTTGCTCATAAAAATTTCCTCCTATTATTTAAACGCAAATGACGCGTTTTCTAACTAATGTAATTAATTAAATAGTACTAAGTCTATTCGTTTACAGATACCATTGTTGGACGTAATACGCGATCCTTTAACATATAGCCTTTTTGAAGCTCACGTAAGACAACACCCGTCTCTTTTTCACTATCTTGCTCCTGCATGACAGCTTGGTGAACATTAGGATCAAATTGCTCACCTTCAGCTTTAATAATCTGTAAGCCTTCCTTCTCAGTAGCTTCTATAAGAGAACGGTACACCATTTCAATACCTTTCACGATGGAAGCAGTTTCTTCAGAAGTCGCTTCAACTTGTAAGGCACGCTCGAAATTATCGATTACTGGCAGTAAATCAGACAGTAAGCTCTGAGCGCGATACTTTTCAGCAGCCTCACGATCAAGCTGATTGCGGCGGCGAATATTATCGAAGTCAGCACGTAAGCGTAGATGACGACTTTCCTCGTCGTCTAACTTTGCTTGTAACTCAGCTAGCTTTGCTTCATACTGTTCTTCGAGTGTTAATTCAGCTTTTTGTTCTTCTACTACTTCTGTTTCTTCTACTACATTTTCAGCTTGTACATCCTGCACAAGGTCTTTGTTTTCAGTTGTTTCAGTCACTTTAATCCTCCTCATTATCAATCACTACGATTCTTCGTAAAGGCCTGTGATAAATCCATGCGCATTACGTCTAGTAAAGCAACGACACGCTTATAATCCATACGTGTTGGACCAATAATTGCTATAGCCCCTTGCTGATCTTCACCAATAGAATAAGTGGTCGTAATGACACTACAGTTTTCCATTTCTAGTTGTTTATTTTCTGAACCAATACGAATTTGAATGCCCGATTCATTAGGATGGAAGAGTGACTGCACTTGGCTAGTCGTTTCCATTAAGTCCAAAATCATACGGACTTTATTTAAATCGTGGAATTCCGGTTGGTTGAACATATTTGTTTTACCACCATAGAAAATTTTACTTTCCGAATTATGCATCGTCGCTGTAACGAGACCGTGGATAAAATCATCCGCTGATCGAACATGCTGTTGTAATACTGTTAGCACTTCAGCTTCGAGTTTTTTATGAATATCCTCTAATGAAACACCAACGAGACGTTCATTTAAGATATTAACCATTTTCTCTAAATCAGAAGCGGTAAAATTAGGCGGTAAACTAAACATGCGATTTTCAACATGCCCGTTATCCGTTACGATAATCGCTACTGCTGAATCGCTAGAGAGTGGCACAATTGAAAATCGTTTTACTCGATGTCTTTGAACATCTGGTCCTAAAAGAATCGATGTATACGATGTCAGCTCTGATAAAATATTGGCTGACTTTCGGATAATATGCTCTACTTCTACCAAACGATCATTAAAAATTGATTGGATTTGCTGAATATCCCTTGAATTAATGCCTTGTGGGTTCAACAAATGATCTACATAAAATCTATAACCCTTTTCCGAAGGCACTCGACCAGAGGAAGTGTGCGTTTTTTCTAAGAAGCCTAATTCCTCTAAATCCGCCATTTCATTTCGAATTGTGGCTGGACTAAATGTAATCTCTTTCTTTTTGGAGATTTGGCGAGAACCTACCGGCTGTGCAAACATAATAAAGTCATCTACAATAGCTTGCAATATTTGTAATTGCCGATTTGTTAGCATGATCATCACCTCTGTTAGCACTCAACTAAGAGGAGTGCTAATACTATTATTAAGTTATCAAATCCTACATTTTATGTCAACGATATCGCTCAATCTTCTAGTAAAAATTGTTGAAATACTTCATTACCTACAAAGCGACCTTTTCGCGTAAGACGAATTCCTTTAGTATCATGTTCCAAAAGACCTTCTGAAACTAACTTTTCAATGACTTGTGAGTAATCCCTCTGCATTGATTCTTTAAATTTTTCTTCATATATAGAGTGTGGAATTCCTTCCGTTTTACGCAAACCTAAAAACATTTGCTCTTCGCGTTTCTCATTCTCTGTTACAACATGTTCATATACAATTGGTAGTTCCCCTGCATTTACTGCATCCATATACTTTTTCAATGGTCCATGATTTGAATAGCGCACACCAGCTAGATACCCATGAGCACCAGCACCAAATCCTGCATATTCATCGTTTTCCCAGTATATTTTATTATGTTTAGAACTGAAACCAGATAGAGCAAAATTGCTAATTTCGTATTGGAGAAGTCCATGCGCCTCCATCTGGCTCATTAGCACATCGTACATATCCGCTTCAAGATCTTCCGTTGGTAAATGGAGCTTACCTTTTGTGTATTGATTATAAAAAATCGTTTTTGGCTCCACTATTAGTGAATAGGCAGAATAATGTGGTATATCAAGAGCGAACGCTTTTTCTAAGGTATCTTTCCATTGTGCCATCGTCTGCCCCGGCAAACCGTACATTAAATCCAGACTAATATTTCTGAAACCTACCTTTTTCGCCATGGCAATTGTTTCATAGACGTGATTATTGCTATGTGTACGACCAATGTTCTTTAACAACTCTTGATCAAAGGATTGTACACCCATACTTAAGCGATTTACACCCCCATCAAATAATGCCTGCATTTTTGCTTCTGATAGCTCGTCCGGATTAGCCTCTGATGTAAATTCTGTCACATTGTCCATCGGAATATACGTACGAATAAGCTCAAGAAGTCTCTCTATTTGTTTAGATGATAGTGCTGTTGGTGTACCGCCACCAAGAAATATTGTTTCGATTTGCTTAAAACTCTCGGGATATTTTTTTGTCGCAAGTTCCATCTCCTTGCCAAGTATTTCTATATATTCATCCACTGGTTGATTTTTAAAATAAAATTTATTGAAATCGCAATAGTTACAAATTTGGTGACAAAAAGGAATATGAATGTAAACACCTCGTGCCATAGCTATCCCTTCTTTCTCGTTAGTCTTTTCCATTTCCTCATTATAAACAATAGTGGCATGGAACGCCATGAATCAAGTTAGTAAAATAACTAAATCAAAACTATTTTGCATTAACATTATTTGCTCAAATTATTATCTGAAAATTCGCATCTTTATGTTATGCTAATTAAAAGCAAGAAACGGAGTGATCATGATGGACATAATTTTAAAACAACAACAGCAACAGAAAATGATGATGACACCTCAATTACAGCAATCTATTGAATTACTACAATATACAACACTTGAACTTGAGCAATTTCTGTATGAACAGCAATTAGAGAATCCGTTAATCGACTTACAACCACCATCATTTCAAGAACGTATTTACGGAAATTTCTATTCTCCCTTTCGAACAACTGAGAATGATTTATATACAAAAATTGTAGAACTAAACTACCGGGAGGAATTGTTACAACTAGCTACACTCACTTTTGCAGGTGATGATTTACAAATTGTACAGTTTCTTATTGAACAGTTAGATAACAAAGGTTATTCTCCAGCCCACCTTTCTAATGTTGCAGAAGAACAACATTATTATGGTATTCAGCTTTTACAACAAATCGGGCCGCCGGGAATTGGTGCACGTAATCTGCAAGAATGTCTTTTACTGCAAATCGAAGAGAATAATTATGATTTACAGCAACTTATTCAAAAAGGGCTGTTCCTACTAGCTGAACGTAAATTTCCTGAATTGATGAAATCTCTTAAGCTTTCTAAGGAACAGTTATTAGCACTAATTAATCAGCTACAGCAACTAACACCAATCCCTTGCACTTTGAACTCAGAAGATAATATAGAATATGTCACACCAGATATTGTTGTTGTGATCGAAGATAGCACATTACACTTCAGTTTAAATGATCGCTCAATGCCATCTATTCGGCTTCATGATAGCTACGCATCTATACTGCCCTTAGCCGAACAAGCATATGTAAAACAGCATTATAAGCATTATGAATGGCTCGTCCATAGTTTACAGCGGCGCCGTCAAACAATTATTCGGATCATGTCAGTTGTCCTACAGCATCAACAACAATTTTTCTACAAAGGGCTACCTTATTTAAAACCTTTATCACTAAGGGATGTCGCAACACAAATCGATATGCACGAATCAACAGTAAGTCGAGCAATTCGGAATAAAATAATACTAACACCTGTTGGAACATATTTATGGAAGGATCTATTTTCTTCTAAAATTGAAAGCACTCAAACAGAGCATTCTCAAACGTCAATCTTAGAAATGATTAAAAAAATAATCACCTTTGAAAATAAACAAAAGCCTTTATCCGATCAAAAGATTGCTGAAAGCCTAGCCAGCTCTTTTCAAATCCATTTGGCTAGACGTACTATTAGCAAATATCGAGACGAGTTAGGAATACCAGCAGCAAGCAAACGTAAGGAATTATAAAAACTATTTTCCTGCATTACAATATTTTAGCAATAATTCTAATTGCGAGAATAATAAGCTTCGAGACTATTATCTTGGTAACAAAAAAGTATGCTAGAAGACATCTTCAAGCATACTTTTTCTCATTAGGTATAACCCAGATTTTGTCTTATTTAATACTTAAAATATCGTTACTACTTAATAAATAATGAGCAAGTGCTTCGGTCCGCTTCCAAACAATTAAATATTTCTCGCCAATCTCTGCAATATCATATGAAGAAACTAGCCATTCGAAAAGAAGAGTTTATCTAAGCATTCCATTCATTTCACAAAAAAATCAAAACCAAAGCAATAATGGTTTTGATTTTTTATATGTTCCTTAATAACATACAATCCCTACACAAATACCAACTAACACAAGCAAATAAGGTTGAACTTTCCAACGTATCAAACACCATAGAAAAACGGCTGCAATTACTATGTCTAGACCATTTTGAATTGTCTGTGTAACAATCGGATGAATAAAAGCTGCAGCTAATATTCCTACAACTGCTGCATTTGCACCAGCCATCGCCCCTCTTAATCCAGCGAAACGATTAAGAGCTAGCCAATAAGGCATTGCCCCTACTATTAGCAAAAATGCCGGTAAAAAAATGGCTATCGTAGCGATAATGGTCCCAGGTACTCCAGCAATGACCATACCTATGTAGGAAGCAAACGTAAATAAAGGACCTGGTACTGCCTGCGTCATTCCGTATCCTGCTAAAAAATCTGAAGAACTCATTAATCCACTTTGGACAAACTGTGCCTCTAGTAAAGGTAATACGACATGACCTCCACCAAACACTAATGCACCTGATAAATAGAACTTTTCAATGATCGTAAACCATTCATATTGTATAAGTGGGCTAACAATTGGTAAACCAACAAGAAGTATAACAAACAACGCTAAAAAACATACACCTGTCGTTTTTGAAATAGGTACAACAGTTTCTTTTGGTTCATCTTTATGATTAGTCTTCTTAAAAAAATGAAAGCCTATAAAAGAAGCAACAATAATAGTAGTTACTTGAGCAAATGGATGGACCCATAAAAGCACTACTACAAGCGCCAACAAAGCGATTATAAAATGGTGAATACTAGGAATCAATTTTTTTGACATTTCAAAAACAGCTTGCGCAATGATCGCAACTGCCACTAATTTTAAGCCATGAATCCAACCCATATCCATCCGTGTATGTGCAAAAAAATACGCAAATGCCATAAGCAGAAAAACTGACGGTAATGTAAAACCAACAAATGACACAATACTCCCAAATAAACCGCCTCTTAATAAGCCAATACCCATCCCTACCTGGCTCGATGCTGGCCCAGGTAAAAATTGACTGAGTGCAACAAGTTGACTGTAGTCATGATCCGATAACCATTTACGTTTCTGAACATATTCATTTTGAAAATACCCTAAATGTGCAGTAGGGCCTCCAAATGATGTACAACCCAATTTAAGCGAAACTAAAAAAATTTCCCATAACCTTCGCAATATCTTCAACTACTTTCCATGTCGTCTATATTCATAGTACAATGGGTAATCGTCCTTTTGGTTTAAGATATTGTAAAGTTTTTTTCACGGTAACAGGTTTCGTTCTTAATCTCCAATTTTAATGGCAGAACCAAGCTCACTTCCATTTGCAGCTATCGGAATGAGCTCATAGCTCTTCCCCGTTAAATATAATGCATCGAGGCGGACACCCCACTTCGTATACTCTTCATTCAAAGGATAGGCTACGTTAAATGCCCAAGATTCCCCTGTTACTGATTGGATTTTAAAATGCAATGCTTCATTTAGTAAGCTTTTCTCTGAATGAAAGTATATCGTTGTTGATATTGGTGTAGTAACAACCTCCTCTATTGTTATTTCCTGACCATCTAAAAGCTTTACTTTTTTCTCAACAGGGAAGACCTTTCTATCTTCTTGTAAATGCTCCTGTGAAGCTTCCACTTGAAATTCCCACGGCTCGTCAATCTTTTTTTCACCGTTCCAGTCGTTATAACGAATATCTAAGTTTAATATTTTATCCTCTGGTAGTTCACTTAATTTCACACTACTATAGATTGTATAAGTTTTATCAGATTGTTGGACAGTCTGTCCCCCATTTCTAACCGTGAACTCTTTTCCATTCACAAAAACCTGTGGAAAGAAAAAGATTTGGTAGTCGAAATTTAAGCCTTTTACTGGCTTAAAGGTAGCATTCAGTAGTATTTGGTTATCATCAATTATTATTTCATTTAACGTTAAACGTCCGAGACTATTTTCAGTAGTTTTATCGATCACTGTTTTGTAGGCTTCAAAATTCAAATCCTTCTTAAACAAAAAATAATAAACAATTACACAAGTAGCTACCAATAAAAGCAATAATACAATAAACCATATTTTCCGCCCTCGATTTTCCTTAAGCTGACTCTCGACAAGAAGCATATCATTGGACATCATGTACACCTCATTTTAAGAAAGTATGTCTACACAAATGCTTTTTATTTATTGTAGTTTTCAATTGGACATTATATAACCTCTAACAATGTTAAGGTTTGGCTGATTTCACTATGTATCTTTAGATGTTGTTGAAACAATTGTATGTACGAAATTAAGGCGTCATATAAAGTATGGCTTTTCAGAAAAACGAGGGGGGTGATTTCCGTTCCGGCTGGGCACTTCCCGGTGGCGTCCGATGAGCCGCTTCGCTTCGCCGCAGAGTCTCCGGCCATCAGATGTTTTTTGCGCGAAAGCGAAGCGACAGCGGCAACGTGTTTTGTCTGCGCGACAGCGAAGCGACAGCGGCAACAGCACAATGTCACGAAGGCGTTATCACATTATGTGATGGTTTTAGCCTTCGCTCCTCTATTGTTAATCCCCAAGGAGTCGCCCAGTCTCCACTCCAATCAACTGATTTACATGACGTACGTTTTAACAAAATGTCATCCAACTTTTTAGTTTTACCGGAACACTTTCAGGATTTATCATCCAACTTTTGAATTTCATCGCCTAACTTTCACGTTTTATCACCCAACTTTTGAATTTTATCGACATCTACCTTCCAAAGAGCAAAAAAAGATTCACACACAAAACTGTGCGTGAATCCTTTTCTTTATGTCGCCCATCCAATCAACTAATTCACATAGCATGTATTCTGTGATAAAACGCAACTTTAGCAAAAGAGTTTTATCTAAGCGAAAGTGAGTAGCTTGGAACGGAAATCATCCTTATTTACAACACCACAACATTCACAAAATTCCCTTGACTATTTACCTTTTCACAAGGAGTAATATATATCCCTTACTCTTGATGACGAACCTTTTTTGCTTCTTCCATTAAATAATCTACAAATAACTCATCTTTCACTAACCATGCTTGATAATTTCTTTTTAAAAACCATTCTGCTTCATAAAAACTTGTAAAGATTTGATCTAACGGGATTTTATTTTTTTCAATGATCCAATCAAAATCACTTATTGAATATAGGAGGAAAAATTCTCCCTTAAGGTTTTTATACATTGTCCCAAAAGAAGAGAACCTTAAATTATAGCGATTTCGTTTCGCATCCTCTGGTATTGGTGCTATATGAAATATTTGTGCCACATACTGCTCATAAGCTTCATCAGTCAAAGAGCAACCAGCTGCTTTTTGATGCCCTCCCCCTCCGAATTCTGCTGCAATAGCCGAAACATCTATATGATCATGAATCGTACGAAATGAAATTCTTTTGCCACCCATATTTAAAATAGCTATAAAATCAAGGTGTACATTTTCTTTTCCCAATTCATTACCAAGCTCTGAATGATACGATTCTGCATAAACCACACCTGTAAAATATTCTCCTATCGATGTTTGCACTAACTCCCTTTTTTTCCGGCGGATGTACCGTTCTATCTTCTCCTCTTCCATTTTTAAAATTTTCTTTTCAAATTCATCAAAGTCAAAATGTTTGCTAGTCTTTAAACGTTCAAGCATTTTTTCTTCAAATTCTTCGATTGATACTAAAAAAAAGAGTGCATTGAGTCTACGCGCTTGTTGATTATCATTCTTTTCCCATTCCCACGTATCGTACTGTCTGACTAACTCTACAAATTCTGTGATGGAATTCTTTTGTTCTAAATATCCATGTGTAACAAGATATTGATAAAATAAAGACGTTGCTGATGTTAAATAGCCCTTTTCATCTTCTATTAATACTTTACCCCATTCATAATCGTTCAAATGAAAAGCCGTTTTATGATGATCAAGTAATTGAACATTACCCGTGGCGATATAATAATCATTTAATCTCCTTTCATTTTCCTCATTGGGAGATAAATCGGTAATAAATAAAAATGTATCTTGTTCGTTATTGTCTAAAAAAAACTCAATTTCGCGGTCCAACGTTGAAATTGAATTGTACTTTACCTTCACTTGATCTTGAAAGGCAAGCTTGGCTAATATCCCGCAACCTACTCCATCTAAATCATTATGCGATAGCAATTTATACATTTTTTCACCTCAATATTAGTATGGTTTATCATTGAAAAATTATCGGTATTGTAAGGCTGTTTATATTGAAAAAAATTTACTTACTAAAAATTTCAACGAACCTCTTTTCACATTTTGATATGCTCCCCATCAGCTAGACAGATGAAAAACTTATGTAGATTATTATTCTTTGACTAAAAGCAGATTAATACCATATATCACCGTTAATAGTCATAAAGCATTAAAACGTTCACCAATTATAAATAAATTAAAATCATTTTCTGAATAGTATTTATGTTTTTACCTCCTCATATCACTTCCCCATCATTAGCTTTGCAACAAATTATTAAAAGAGGTCATATAAATCCTTTAAATTCAACGTTTACAAACATAATCTATCACAATATTTCCCCATATATTTCACCTCAAATTAAATCAGATTATTTAGAAATGACTGAAATTAATTATCCTATAAAATATAAACTCATTTTTTTGTTATAATATGTTATTATAATTTTAGTAAAACGACCTATTTTTGCTAAATAAGAAAATAAAGGAAAAATGAACTAAAAAGGACGATGAACATGAAAAAAATCCAGCAATTATTCCAAAGCGAAGATGGTAATATCGAACAAAGAGAGAATTTTTTATCCCTATTAGAGAAAATCGTTTCATCTTTAGATGATTTAAAAAACCCACAAACAACAACTCTTGGACCAATGAAAGAGCGCTCTGACAATTTCTATAAAGAGTTAATGCAAGAAAATCAAGTACCAACTTCAGGTGTCGGACTTGAACAGGTTGTGAATGATTTAACACAATTGATGCAAGGACATCCTTACCATACACGTAACTTTGTAACAAATGTTTTACCAATGGCTAGCATTCCCGGTATATTAGGTCAATTTACGAATGCTCTGCTTAATGGTAACAATCTATGGGATGTATACGGACCAGCTGCAGCAGAATGTGAGGTAAAGGTAGTAGCAATGATGTCGAAGTTAGTTGGCTACGACTATACTCAAAGCTTTGGTTACACAACGTGGGGTGGACAAGGGGCTGTTTTCAGTGGGCTTCGTCTTGCGATTGCTAAACAATTCCCTAACGCAAAAGAAGATGGCGTACCAAATAATTTATATTGCTTTGCTTCAGAAAATGCTCATTACAGCTTATTAAAATCAATTGAAGCAGTCGGCATCGGTAGCAAACATTTAATTCGTATTAAAGCTGGCAAAGACCATTCAATGGATATCGAAGACTTACGTATGCGTATGACTGAGGTTATCGAAAATGGTGGTATTCCAGTGTATGTAGTTGCTACTACAGGCGCTACAGATCAATTTGCTATTGATGATGTACAAGCAATTAAAAAAGTTACAACTAACCTGGAACAAAAACATTCCTTAAAACCTATACATATTCACGCTGATTCAGCTTTAGGTGGTTTTTACGCATTTTTCAACGATTATGATTTTAAGGCAAATCCACTTCAGTTAGAGACTAATGTTTTACAAGCACTAGAACAAATTAAAGAACGTATGCAATATCTACCTATTGCAGATAGTCTTTGCTTCGACTTCCAAAAGCTTGGTCAAACACCTTATTTAACAAGCTTATTCTTAATAAAAGAAGGAAAACATCTACAGCTATTAGATATCGAGGACTTCGACACACCTTATGTTGGTAATCGAGGCTATGGTTCTTATCATACAGGCTATACTCTAGAGTGCTCTCGTATGGGTAGTTCAATTGCTATTTATGCTGCATTACAGGCGTTTGGTAAAGAAGGCTACCAACAAATATTAGCTAATTATGTGCGTGTAAACTTAGCGTTCCGTACGCAGTTAGCTGAGAAAACTCCAATGTTACAAGTAGTCAATGCGTCTAATATTGGACCAGTTACAGCCTTCCGTTTGTATCCTGAAGGCTTTAATTGGAAATCTGAACAATCAGGTAGCTATACGCAAGATCAGATTGAATATATTAATGGTCTTAACGCTTCATTATTTGAAATTATAGGAGAAGGTCGCGACGAAGTATTTTTCGGTGATACGACACGTGTTTGTACTGTCAATACTAGCGATACAACACAACAAATTCCAGTCGCTGCTGCAAAATTCTTCTCAATTTCTCCTTATACAGAGACAGAACATATTAGTGATATGGTTCATTTCTTACAGCAAAAGATAAAAGTATTGGAGGCTGCTAAAGTTGAGTATAGTCAAAAAATTTAAGAGCTCTTTACTCTATAAATATATTGCGAGTTTTACTATTCCAATTGCTATTATTTCAGTAATATTTAGTATCGTATTATTTGTTACATCTTATCGGATTATCGATAATAATGTTATTACACAATTTGAGTCATCATTAGAGGTTATATCTCATACAATTTTTGATGATATAGACAAAAATGACGTCAAAGCTGCAGATGATGGCGATAAGGATAAATATGATGAAATATTAAATGAATTAAATGAAACACTTAAAGAGTATGAAATTGAAAATGCTTACGTTCTTTCACGTGCAAATGGCAAAGAACATATTGTGGCATTAAGTAATAAAGACGATTATCAAGAGGACTATGCTTTTAGTGAAGACATGAATGAAGCGCTAAATACTGGAACCATTCAATCTAGTGATATTTATAAAGATGAATACGGTATTCATAAATCGATTTTTATACCATTTAAAGATACTGATATTCTTTTTGGTTTAGATATGGACGCTTCCTTCATTTCTAAACTTCAAACAGAGACTCTTTGGATTTGTATCATCATGACTGTGATGTTTTTGATATTCGGTATTATTGTGGCTTATATCATTAGCAAAGGCATTATAAAACCAATTAAAAATATGACTAACTATGTTGGTAAGGTGGCACAAGGAGACTTAGCTGTTGAACCACTTCAAATAAAGGGTTCTAATGAAATTGCACAGCTCTCTTCAGGCATTGAAAATATGACAGCAGATTTACGCTCTCTTATTCAGCAAATTGCTGAGAATGCTGAGCAAGTAGCTGCTATGTCTGAAGAGTTATCGGCAGGCTCTGAGCAAACAAGTGCATCTATTCAACAAATTACATCTTCAATGCAAGAAGTAGCTTCAGGATCAGAAAAACAAACTTCTTCTATTGAAGAAGTAGAAAATCATATTACGACAATCTCCACAAAAATGTCAGAAGTTGTATCGAGCGTTAATGATGTCACTGCTAAAGCATCTAGTGCATCTTCTATTTCAGAAAAAGGCAATACAACGATTCAAAGTGCTACAGAAAAGATGGCCATAACATCTAATGCTATTCAAGAGACTTCGGAAGTTGTGAAACGTTTAAGCACATACTCAAATGAGATCGGCGACATTGTAACCTTAATTAATGAGATTACGGATCAAACAAATTTACTCGCTTTAAATGCATCTATTGAAGCAGCACGTGCTGGTGAGCATGGTAAAGGCTTTGCAGTTGTAGCTGAAGAAGTGCGTAAACTTGCAGACCAATCTTTAGCAGCGACGAATAATATTCGAACACGTATTGAAACAATTAAAGAAGAGTCTGTGCAAGCTGTAAAATCTATGGAAATTAGTAGTAGTAATCTTGCAGAAAGCTCTACTACCTTTAATGAATCAGGTGAAGCTTTTAAAGAAATATATTCGCATATTACTTCACTAACTCAAGAAATGGGTTATGTCAATAATATCATTTCAAATATTAACGATGGGGTTAGCAGCATTGCCATTTCTGTAGAGACAGTTGGTGTAATAGCCGTTCAATCATCTGGAAACATTCAAAATGTGGCTGCTGCTTCTGAAGAACAATCAGCTAGTATTGAGGAAATTACTGCGTCTTCAAATAATTTAGCTGAGATGGCACAGCAACTTCGTAATATCATACAAAAATTCCAGTTATAAAAATAACTAATGACAAAAATCCGCTATACTTTTTGTAGGTAAGTTTTCTACCAACAAAAGTTTAAGCGGATTTTTTTCATTAACTCAACAATTATGCCTCGGCTAATTGTTGCTGTCGCTTCGCTTTCGCACAGATAAAACCTTGTTGCTGTCGCTTCGCTTTCGCACAGATAAAACCTTGTTGCTGTCGCTTCGCTT
>NZ_JBNNVB010000018.1:0-114786 GCF_050280325.1 Lysinibacillus sp. NPDC093216
TCACACCCGTTCCCATACCGAACACGGAAGTTAAGCTCTTTAGCGCCGATGGTAGTTGGGGGCTTCCCCCTGTGAGAGTAGGACGTCGCTAGGCAATCTAAAGTCTGAGAATTTATTCTCAGACTTTTTTATTTTTTAGGCTGTCTTATACAACAAATGTATAAGACAGCCTTTTATTTTCAATCAACAAATGTTTTCTGTGCGAAAGCGAAGCGACAGCAACAAATGTTTTCTGTGCGAAAGCGAAGCGACAGCCACAACAACAATTACGCAAGGCAAAATCTAAAATTCAAGGGCGATTCGAAGATTATTTAAATAAGATTGGCTAACGGGTAATTCACTGCCATCCTTTAAAGTGACAATAAAATTAGAAGTAAGATCACGAGCCATTTTTTTTATGAAATGAATATTAACAATATAAGACCTGTGAATGCGAATAAAAGATGACGGTAGACGCATTTGAAGTTCTTTAAGAGTAATACTTGTTTTAAATTGTTCCCCCTCCACATAAAACCACGTTTTTTTCTGCAGGCTTTCAATATGAGAGATTTTTTCAATTGCAACAGGATTCCATTCCTCTTCTTGCTTTCCAGTTAAAAATTGAAAGGGCTCCAATTTCTTTTCGGTAAAGGTTGAAGGTAATACTACAACAAGTGCTGCAGGCACATCTAATATGTTTATAGGATAACCTATCCCATAATACGGTGTTTCGAATAAGGAATTCTCTAAAACGGCATCTGTTCGTTTCCCCGTACGTAGTACTTGCTCGGCAATGCTACCAGACTGAACTTGTTGACCAATTTCTAAGTTAATGTTTTGATGTCCAGAATGAAAATAGATATAGGAGTTTTCAGCAGCAATTGCAATGGATGAATTGGCTGGAACCCAGTCTTTTAACATTGAAATAAACTGTTGTGAAATATCTTTTGGCAAAGAATTAAGCTCATTGTTCATTGTGAATATCCCCCTTGTTTGTAAACAGTTTACCAAATTTCGTCGCCAAAAAAAGCGGTTTCATCATTAAAATTTGGTATTTTATCTAAAAATAATGAAAATTCAGATGTACTGTTATATATTAATTTATAACAAATAAACCTGTTATGGAACAGCGGATTAAAAGTTTTTTAACAGAGTATATTGTATACAAAGGGGAAGGTGGAATTTCAATATGTCAACACGTCAAGAAAAAATCCAAGCATTAGAAAAACAATGGGCAGAGAACCCTCGTTGGGCTGGTATTGAACGCGCATATTCAGCTGAAGAGGTTATTAAGCTACAGGGCTCTGTTGTACTTGAACAAACTTTAGCAACTAAAGGTGCGGCTCGACTTTGGAACTCTTTACACGAAGAACCATTCATTAATGCATTAGGTGCATTGACTGGTAATCAAGCTGTACAGCAAGTAAAAGCAGGATTAAAAGCAATCTACTTATCGGGCTGGCAAGTAGCTGCTGATGCTAACCTTTCTGGTCAAATGTACCCTGACCAATCCTTATATCCAGCAAACTCTGTTCCTGCAGTAGTTAAGCGTATTAACCAAGCTTTACAACGTGCAGACCAAATCGATCATGCTGAAGGACGTGTAGATCAATTTGATTGGTTCGCTCCAATCGTAGCAGATGCTGAGGCTGGTTTCGGGGGTCCTCTAAACGTATTTGAGCTTGTAAAAGGAATGATTGAAGCTGGAGCTGCTGGTGTTCACTTAGAAGACCAATTAGCTTCTGAGAAAAAGTGCGGTCACTTAGGTGGGAAAGTGTTACTTCCAACACAAAATGCTGTTCGTAACTTAATTGCTGCTCGTCTTGCAACAGATGTAATGGGTGTTGATACAATTTTAATCGCTCGTACAGATGCTGATGCTGCTGATATGGTAACATCTGATATCGATCCACGTGATGCTGAGTTTATTACTGGTGAACGTACTCCAGAAGGCTTCTTCCGTACAAAACCAGGCATCAAACAAGCGATTGCTCGTGGTTTAGCTTACGCGCCATATGCAGATTTGATTTGGTGTGAAACTTCTAAACCATCACTTGAGGAAGCTCGTGAATTTGCGGCAGCTATTCATGCTAAATTCCCAGGTAAATTGCTAGCATACAACTGCTCACCTTCTTTCAACTGGAAAGCAAATCTATCAGAAGAAGAAATCGCAGAATACCAACGCGAGCTAGGTAAATTGGGATATAAATTCCAATTCGTAACATTAGCTGGTTTCCACGCATTAAACCATTCTATGTTTGAGCTTGCGCATGATTATAAAGATAATGGTATGGCCGCATACTCTAAGCTACAACAAGCAGAGTTTGCATCAGAATCAAAAGGCTACACAGCTACACGTCACCAACGTGAAGTAGGTACTGGTTACTTTGATGATGTATCTCAAGCTATCTCTGGTGGTACTTCTTCTACAACAGCAATGGCTGGTTCTACAGAAACAGAACAATTCGTTTAAGTTTCATAAAGTACGCGTATTCCTAAATTCATAATCATAGATTAGTCTCCTCCGCTCCTCCTAAAGCGGGGGGACTACTTAAATTCGCAAAGATGGGGGAATAACTGATGGAACAAGCAACAACAGGTAAGCTTAAAATTGTTGGGGAACAAAACGAGCAAACAAAAGAAATTTTAACACCAGAAGCCCTTGAGTTTGTTCTTGCCCTGCACGAGAAATTTGATGCTCGTCGAAAAGAGCTGTTAGAGGCCCGTCAAGAACGCCAAAAGCTTCTTGATGCAGGTGAGAAACTCGACTTCTTACCAGACACGAAGCATATCCGTGAGGGAGATTGGACAATTGCACCACTTCCAGCAGATTTGCAAGACCGTCGTGTAGAAATTACAGGACCTGTTGACCGTAAAATGGTTATTAATGCATTAAACTCTGGTGCAAGAATGTTTATGGCTTGCTTTGAGGATGCATCTGCTCCGACATGGGAAAACATGATTGGCGGTCAAATTAATATGCGTGATGCTATTAATAAGACAATTGAATTTACACAAGCATCAAATGGTAAAACGTATAAATTAAACGAAAACACAGCTGTGTTATTAGTTCGTCCACGTGGTCTTCATTTACTTGAAAAGCATGTACTAGTGGATGGCGAACCGATCTCTGGTAGTTTCTTTGATTTCGGTCTGTATTTATTCCACAATGCTAAAAATGCTTTGGCACAAGGTACAGGACCTTATTTCTACTTACCGAAGCTTGAAAGCCATTTGGAGGCACGCTTATGGAATGATGTCTTTGTGTTTGCACAAGATTATATCGGAATTCCACAAGGGACAATTAAGGCTACTGTATTAATCGAAACAATTTTAGCAGCATTTGAAATGGATGAAATTTTATATGAATTACGTGAACATTCAGCTGGTCTGAATTGTGGACGCTGGGATTACATTTTCAGCTATATCAAACGTCTGCGCAATCAACCTGATGTAATTTTACCGGACCGTGGGCAAGTGACAATGACTGTACCATTCATGAAGGCATATACGTCTTTATGTATTCAAACATGTCATAAACGAAATGCTCCTGCGATGGGCGGTATGGCGGCACAAATCCCTGTTAAAGGGGATGACGACGCGAATGCTGTAGCTTTTGCAAAGGTTGCAGAAGATAAACGTCGCGAGGCAACAGATGGCCACGATGGTACTTGGGTAGCGCACCCGGGTATGGTTGCAACGGCTATGGAACAGTTTGATGCGATTATGACGACACCAAACCAAATCCATAAAAAGCGTGAGGATGTAAATGTTACAGCAGAAGATCTAGTAGCTGTTCCAAAAGGTACAATTACACTTGAAGGTCTTCGTATTAACTGTAGTGTAGGCGTGCAGTACATTGCTTCTTGGCTACGAGGCAACGGAGCTGCACCTATTAACAACTTAATGGAGGATGCTGCAACTGCAGAAATCTCTCGTACACAAGTATGGCAATGGATTCGCCATCCAAAAGGTGTCTTGGATGATGGCCGTGGTATTACATTGGCATTTGTACTAGTAACCTTGGAGGAAGAGCTTGTGAAAATTAAAGAGGCTGTTGGGGAACAAGCCTATAACAGTGGCCGCTATGAAGAAGCTGCTGAGCTGTTTAAATCTTTAATTGAACAAGACGAATTTGCGGAATTCTTGACGCTTCCAGGTTACGAGAAATTAGCTTAATCACGTAATTACGCCTCGGCATAATTGATTTGAGATACGAGTCTACTAAACGAACATATCCAAACTTTCCTAAATTGTTGTGGACTAAACTCGAATGGAGTCCACCTTATTCCACTAATATAACGGGCGGGGTCTGTTCCCCCGTTCCTTACTGAAAAATGAACACGGTTACAAAAAGGGGTCTATTAATAAAAAGAGATTTAAATGGGGTGAAGGATGTCTTACGAGCTTAGATGGGGAGCTTGTAAGGCATTTTTTTATCTTCTAAAAAATGTTCCTGGGCCGACACCGGTAGTTGATGAAATTTATATTGCATAAGCAATAGTTACGAAATAGCTATAGTTGAAAGGGGATGTCTCAAATTAATGATGAGACATCTCCTTTTTTCGATTGTTCAATTGGTCTCCTTCATTATGCATAAAGAATGATTATTTGTTATATTAGCTATATAACAATTATGGAGATGATAGTAATGTTTATTCAAATAGAGCCACAATCTGATGTACCAATCTATGAACAGGTAACACGGCAAATTATTGAAGGTATTGCAAGAGGAGAAATGAAGCCAGGAGATACTCTACCATCTGTACGTAGTTTAGCGGCTGATTTGGGCGTAAATATGCATACGGTTAATAAAAGCTATCATGAGCTAGAGGAAAAGGGGATCATTACTATTAGAGCTAAATCAGGTGCTATTATTCGTTCAACAGAAGAACGAGCGTTAACTCCTGAACAATTACAACAAATTGAAAAAAACTTAAAGCCTGTTGTGGTAGAAGGAATGGTGCTCGGGGCAACAGCTGAACAAATCGAGCACATGATGAAAAAGGTATTTTCTGATTTGCAAATACCTGCAGAAGGGGTGTAGTACATGCTACTTAGCGTTTTTTCAACCGTCTACATCATAACATTAGTTCTACAAGTATTTGTTCCATATATAGTACGTGAGACAATCATTTTTGGCGTTACTGTACCTGAACAAAATGTAAAACATCCCGCATTACGTAATATGAAAAAGCATTATGCTCAATTCGTTGGAATATCTGGTGTCATGTTATTAATGATGATGATTGTTAGCTATTATTACTTTGCTCAATCTGAGTTCATGCAAAGTATTTTACTGCTAGGGTGCTTATTTGCAATGCTTGCAATCAGTATGACATTTTATTGGATAAACCATCAAAAAGTTTTAAAGCTTAAAAAGGAAGAGCAATGGGGCTTAAATATAAAACAAGTTCGTGCAGTTGACTTAACGGCACGTAGTCGTGATGAAATGCTTCCGTGGCCATTTTATGTAATCCCTTTTGGTGTTACGGTGTTTCTAATTATCTTTACATTCCGCCATTATGACCAAATACCAGATCACATTGCTGTACATTGGGGACCTAGCGGTGAAGCGGATTCTTGGAGAAGCAAAACATATTTTACTGCGGTTTCACTACCGCTTGTTATGCTGATGATACAATGTATGATGTGGGGAACTGTAGATTCTATAAAGCGTTCAGCAATCAAGTTAGCTGTTAATCGTAAGGAAGAATCATTGGAAGATCAGTTAAAAAGCCGAAAGTTTATGAGTTGGAGCATTATGTTATTAAGCTATGCCTTTACAGTATTATTTACAGTATTACAGCTAAGCAACATCTATCCTTCAGTGACTACAGGAAGAAGTCTACTACCGGTATTTATTATGTTCTTATTGCTTGTTCTTGGCTCAGCCCTTGTTTACGCATGGAAAAAACGCCGGCTGAGGGTGAACTATGGAGACAATGTCGTTTCGGAAGTAATGGATGTTGATGAGGATCGCTATTGGAAGGGCGGATTAATTTATGTGAATCGTCAAGATCCTTCCGTTTTTGTAGAGAAACGCTTTGGGGTCGGTTGGACGATGAATTTTGCAAATCCACGTGGTTATATCGTAATTGGTTTGCCGTTACTTATACTGCTGTTGATTTCTTTCTTTTCGTTATAATATAAATGAAAGTTGTTATAGAAAAAATTCGCTACACTTCGGCATGGACAGCAAGGAACCTAAAGCTTGCAGATCGTCCGCGGAATGGAGCGGATTCTTTGTTACAGGAAACAAGTTGGATGGAGGTTGACCTGAATGAAAATTCTCGTTGTAGATGATGATGTACATATTTTACAGCTAGTGAATATTTATCTGACAAGAGAGGGCTATCAGGTGATACAGGCGGAAAACGGACAACAGGCTCTTAAACTACTTGAAGGAAGCTTGCCTGATTTGGCTGTTGTAGATGTTATGATGCCGGGAATGGATGGTTTTACATTAACCGAGACATTGAGCCAGGAGTACGATATCCCCGTATTGTTATTAACAGCAAAAGACGAGCTAGAGGACAAGGAACGAGGGTTTTTGGCAGGCTCAGACGACTATGTTGTAAAGCCTTTTGAACCTAAAGAATTGCTGTTTCGCATAGCCGCGATATTGCGTAGACTCGATAAGAAAAATCAGGTAACCATCCAGGTGGGTAGACTCGTTATTGATCGTCGAAGTTTTGAGGTTGTCATCGGGGAAGATACACTTGTTCTACCTTTAAAGGAATTTGAACTTTTAGCATTACTAGCATCTCGTCCGAATCAGGTATTTACACGTAGCTTTATTATGGAGCAGGTGTGGGGCTATGATTACGATGGAGATGAGCAGACTTTAAATACGCATGTGAAGCGGATTCGTGAGCGTCTTTATCGTTATAAATCAGGTGTTGAGATTACAACAGTGCGTGGTGTTGGATATAAGGTTGAGGTTATTGCATGATAAAAACGTTATATAGTAGATTTGTTGTCACGACGATGCTCGTTATGATCGGCAGCTTATGTATCGGCTTTTTAGCGACAAATACGTATTATCATCAAGTTGTGAAGGAAAAAAACGATGCTAAAAATGTGAAAATTGCGCAGGATATTGCGAAATATATTGAGTCTTCAAAGCCTAACGATTTAGATAATTATTTAACGACTCTTGGTAAAATAGGTTATCAAATTTATGTAACAACTGATGGCGAAGGGCATTTCTTCGGCGGTGAGTATCGTGATAAAACATTACCATCTAATACAGTCAAGCGTGTTTTAAACGGGGAAATTTATCATGGTATGCGTGACTTTCCAAAAGAGACTTTTGTGACAGGCTTTTTTGCGAATGAGTTAATTAATACGATAGGTGTGCCATTTACTTATGAAAATAAGCAGTATGCACTGTTCATTAGACCTGACATACGCTTGTTGTTCTCTGAAGTGCATACGATACTTGGTGGACTTATGCTTACGATGACAGTACTTAGTCTATTGGCAATGCTACTTTTTGCTAAGGCTCTAATCCGCCCAATTACACAACTAACAGAGGCAACATATCAGCTTGCACATGAAAAATTCGATACGCTACTGGAGATAGATCGAGCAGATGAGATTGGACAATTAGCAGTTAGCTTTAATGTTATGACCGAAAAATTACAGGAAAATGATCGAATACGTAAAGAGTTTATAAGTAATGTATCCCATGATTTTCAGTCGCCATTGTTGAATATTCAAGGCTATGTAGATTTACTAAAGAATCCTTTGCTGACCGACAAGGAAAGGCAAGAATATACAACGATTATTGAGTTAGAAACGAAGCGTATGTCGACATTAACGAAGCAATTACTTTTACTAACATCACTCGATCAATCTACAAGGTTGTTAAAGCGTGAACCTTATCGTTTAGATGAGCAATTAAAGGAAACCGTAAGAAAATATCGCTGGCAGCTTGAAGACGCTAATGTACAATTATCGTATCAGCTTGAACCAGTAACATATGATGGCGATGCAGGGCTATTACAAAATGTGTGGGATAATTTATTGACGAATGCCATTAAATACAATGTCGAAGGTGGAGAAATTCATATTCACTTACAAGAATCCTCAACCTCAGTTGAAGTGCTTATTGAGGATAGCGGCATAGGAATGACTGCCGAGCAACTACAAAAGGTATTTGATCGCTTTTATCGAGTAGATGCGTCCAGAACAAAGCAAGGTACTGGTCTTGGACTAGCCATCGTGAAGCAAATTGCAGAGCTACATGGAGGAACGGTTCATATAGACAGTTTTATAAATTCCGGCACAAAGGTACGTGTTCACTTACCAAAATTGTAATGAGGAGTTCATGTAAAGTTCATGTTCACGAGATAAACTGCTGACTAAGTTGAAAAAGCTTAGGAGGGGTTATCGTATGGAACAAAAATGGAGTATGCGCCTTATTCGTCTTGCTGCGATTTTTGCCTTATTGGGAACGTATCTAGGCTCACATATGTCTGGTTCAGGTAGTTATGAATATAGACCGATACATGCACATATTTTGCTCGTAGGTTGGTTAAGTATGTTTGCATGGGGGATTTTCTATCGTGCCTTTAAAGTGAAATCAAAAAAATTAGTAACAGCTCATGGTTGGACTGCAATTCTCGGTGTTTTTGGCTTAACACTAGGAATGTGGTTCTACAATTTGAATCCATTTAATTTTAGCAGAACGTTTACAATGATTTTCTTTATAGTAGGTGGAACAACACTATTAATTAGCTTTGCTTTATTCATCGTTGTAACATTTATGGTAAATCAAAAAGAAGAAATGAAAAACTAATCAACATACCGTGTCACTGTCTTTAATAAGAGGTGACACGGTATTTTTTATGAAGAACAGCTTTATTCGGTTTATTACTAAAAGTTAGGGATGGCATTTTTTGAAACATATGCCATATATATATAAGTTGATTGGAGTGGAGACTGGGCGACTCCTTGGGGATCAGCGTCACAGATGAGACCCTGGAGCGAGCAACGCGAGTGAATCGGCTCATCTGACGCCTCGAAGAAAGCGCCTAACCCCACGTTATGCTTATAATCCCTTTATTTTAAATTTTCAAGAGACTTCTTAAGCCATTTTGTTGCCTCGGTATAATCCTGTGCAACACCATGCCCTTTTTTATAAAGCATACCAAGCTGGAATTGTGCCTTTTGATGCCCTTGATTGGCAGCCAGTCGATACAGTTGGGCTGCTTTCGCAAAATCCTTCGGTACCCCTTGTCCATGACTGTGCATTTGAGCTAATTGATACTGTGCTTTGGCGTGACCCTTAGTGGCAGCTTGTTCAATCCATTTTGCAGCCTCAGTATAATCCTGTTCGACACCTTTGCCCTTATCAAATAAATTACCAAGTTGATATTGAGCACCTGAATGTCCTTGGATGGCTGCTAGTCGATAGCAGCGTCGTGCCTCTTCTAAGTCCTGTTCGATCCCCAATCCATGCTCATATAATAACCCCAATTGATATTCAGACTGAATATGGGACTGATCAGTAGCGGCCCTCCACCATTTTACTGCTTCATCATAATTCAATTCAGCTTCATATAATAATCCGAGCTCGTACTGAGCATCAGCATAACCCTTTTCAGCAGCCACTTTGAAGTAAGAGAGAGCCTTCTCTGGTTGCTGGAGGTGGTATACATAAATACGTCCAAGCTCAAAGCCAGCACTTATATGTCCGTTGTTAGCGGCTAACTGCAACCATTTTTCAGCTAAAGTTATATCGTTTTCTTTAACATAGAGCACACCGAGACAGTATTGGGCATTCAAGTGTCCTTTATGTGCTGCGAGCTTAAACCATTTTATAGCCTCTAGATGATCTTGAGGAATACCTTGTCCAGTGTTATATAGCATAGCCAATTGAAATTCTGCATTTGTATGGTCTTGAAGTGCAGCTAAATGGAACCATTGCGCAGCTTCTTCAAAATTTTGCGAGATGCCTCGACCTTTAAGGTACATATAACCAAGATTATACTGAGCACTTGCATCACCAGCCAATGCAGCCATTTCAAAATAGGTTATAGCTTCCTCATAGCTTTGCTCGACACCAGTTCCATTGTGATAAAGGAACCCAAGATTATTTTGAGCGCTTGTATTCCCTTGATTGGCTGCTAGCATGTACCATTTTGCTGCCTCGGCAAAGTTTAGTGGCATACCGAGTCCTTGATTGTATAGGACCCCTAGATTGTACTGTGCATCTGCGTTTTCTAAATCTGCAGCAGCTTTATAATAATGAGCGGCTTCCTCATAATTTTGTACAACACCGTGACCTAAATGATAGAGCACGCCTAAGCTATAAAGCGCGTTTGCATCCTTTTGCGCAGCAGCGCGTTCATACCACATTTTTGCAACTGCATAATCCTTCTTAACGCCACGCCCTTGATTATAAAGAGCGCCTAAATTATATTGAGCACTTGCATTCCCTTGTTTTGCGGCAAGCTCAAACCAGTCTGCGGCGGTTTTATAGGCCTCGGATGATTGGTCATCTTGAAGTAGCGTATTAATATCAAAAGCTGAAGTTATATCTTCAAAGCTGGAGCCTTGGCGCATTAACTTTGCCTTTAAGGTACGGTCATAGCGATCGATAAACCATTCTACAATATCACTTATATAATCAAGAACAATTTTTGCTGCCTTAGCCTCCACAACTTCACTTCTATTACTAGAAGTCATTTTGCTTACAAGATTCATTAATAAATAAATGCGACGTGGATGGATTTTTGCAACAAAGCTACGATTATTGAGTAATGATCGAATATTTTTTAGCTTCGGTTCGGTATGCATTTCCAGCTTATAAAGTTCATATAGAATTTCCTCTAGTACAAGGAGTGATTTTTGAAGAGATATAGCTGGCTTTGCAATGGCGAGCGAGCTAGCATCCTGTAAATTATTAGCCAATTTAACCAAGTATAAAGCTTTTAATTTTGTACATTGATCTTGGAGAATTTCATATTGTATGACGATAGAACTCACCACTTTCATAACATTATTCTTTTTCTGCTCATCACGAAATCTGGATGTTTAATTTGTTAAAACGTATACCGTGTATATTAGTTGATTGAAGTGGAGACTGGGCGACTCCTTTGGGATTAGCGATAGGGGAACGAAGGCTAAAACCATCACATCCTGTGATAACGCCTTCGTGAGCAACATCGGTGCTGTTGCTGTCACTACGTTGCACTACGCTTTCGCACAGACAAAAACACTTTGCTGACGCTACGTTAGCACTACGCTTTCGCGCAAAAAACATCTGTTGGCCTAAGCGGCTCATCGGACGCCCCCAGGAAGCTTTGCTCTGTGCGAAAGCAAAGCGACAGCAACAACAAATGTTTTCTGTAGCGAAAGCAACGCGTCAGCTACAAAGCGCCCAGTCGGAACGGAAATCAACCATACGCTACGAAGATATCCTCTTTTTTCATATATCGGGAAAATACCGTTATTGTTGAATTGTCCTCGATACATGATACTATTTGTTATAAGGAGATTCGTTGAAATTCAGTAACGATTACTAGCGAGTGCATATGTCAAAGTTTCATGTTATCCGGGGGATAGAAATGATGAAAAATATTGCAGTAATTATACCAGCCTATAATCCACAACAGTCACTTATAACCTATGTCCATCAATTATTAGCCACCACCATTAGCCAAGTTATTATTGTCAATGATGGCAGCGATCAAAAATATGCAGATGTATTTGAAGCGTTACAAAAGATTGACTGCTGTCGAGTACTAGAACATGGCAATAATATTGGTAAGGGAGGCGCACTGAAAACAGCCTTTATCTATGTAATGGAGC
Source organism: Lysinibacillus sp. NPDC093216 (assembly GCF_050280325.1). Lineage (NCBI taxonomy): Bacteria > Bacillati > Bacillota > Bacilli > Caryophanales > Bacillaceae > Lysinibacillus > Lysinibacillus sp. NPDC093216. The sequence goes on from NZ_JBNNVB010000018.1 coordinate 11,803, forward strand.
AAAGGGGGATGTTTCAAGGTGTTATTACAGTAGGTGCTCATGGCCAACATACGTTACAAGATGTAAAGCTAGTTTTAACAATGACAAAGGTATTTTCTGAAGGAATTGTGTTAGGAGTACGTAACTTCCATTCTTCGGACAGCACGTTTCCTATCATATTGGGGTAATCGAACAACAAGTTTGTTTTTTGAAATCCTTTATCATAGAAAATTAATGGATACACAAACAGGTTTACGGTTTATTTCTATAAAGGAGCTACCATGGCTAATAAAAGTAAAAGGTGAACGATATGACTACGACACAAATATGTTAGTTGCTGCACTTAAAAGAAAATGTCCAATTTTTGAAGTAGAGATAGGTCAGCTACGAATAAAGAAAAATACAGTTATACAGTATGATGAAATAACAAATGCAGGATCAATTATTTCTAAAATGCTTATGAATTATTTAAAACCAAGGAAAAAATAGTTACAGCTAGGATAAAGAATAATAATTACTCAAGAACGTAGCGAGTATAGAAAGAAGGAGCTATGATGATGGAATATTCAGATCAAGTGAAAAATCGTGTGAAACGGATGGAAGGTCAGCTACGTGGAATTTTAAAAATGATGGAAGAAGAAAAGGACTGTAAGGCAGTCATTACTCAATTATCGGCAGTACGCTCAGCAGTAGATCGTACAGTTGGTGTTATTGTTAGTACGAATCTTTTAGAATGTGTACAAAATGCTGAAGGTGATGGCGAGAAAATGAATGAAGCTATTCAAGAAGCAGTCAATTTAGTAGTGAAAAGTCGTTAAATAAAGAGAAGCCTACCCTATAAAAAAGATCATTAATATATAGAAAACTCACTTAAAAACAAGTGAGTTTTTATTTTTTTACAAAAATATAGTTTAATTCGATACTTATATTTTATTTTAGGGAATTTATACCTATGATTCGTGTGTTATGTATACAGTTGAAAGTCACGGATAGTGAACTTGTCCGATAGATTTATAGTTCCTTTATCTGTTATTCTGATTACAAGAATATAACAAATGGAAGGTGATTTATTGTGAAGAAATGGTTGATAAGCGGAGCAGCATTACTGATGTTAAGTCCAACAGCAGCCTATGCTCAAAATGCAGACGCTCGCTCAGTAAATACTTCCTCTGTGTTTGCTTATAATGTAGTAGCTGATACAAAAGTAACAACTTGGGATCAATTCACAACAGAAATCGTAAAGCAATTAAATAATTTCGCTCCCGAAATTAAAATTACATATAGTGGATCAATGACTGATTTCAAAAAGAATTTTATGGAGTCCTTTGAAAAAGCACAGGAGCAAGCAGTCTATGCGAGTGGTCATATGGAAAGTACTGCTATTTCTGCAGACTCAACGGGCAATGTGACATTTAAAGTGAAGTATTTGACTAACCAAACACAAGAAGCGGCCGTACAAAAAAAGGTAGATCAAATATTAAAAACGATTATTAAGCCTTCAATGAAAACAGAATTCGAAAAAGTAAAAGCGATTAATGATTATATTGTGTCAAATACAGCATATGGTACTAAAACAAAGGCTAGTCCCCATAGTGCTTATGCATTGTTAATGGAAGGACAAGCTGTATGTCAGGGCTACGCGTTAACAACTTATAAAATGTTAGAACAAGCTGGGTTCGATGTAAAATATGTTGTGGGTACTGTTAATGGTAACGAGGCACATGCATGGAATTTAGTGAAGGTTGATGGTAAATGGTATCATTTAGATACAACATGGAATGATCCATTACCAAATCGTTTCGGTGCTTCTTCGTACGATTATTTTTTAGTAACGGATGCACAGCTTAAGAAAGATCATAAATGGATAGCATCAAATTATCCTGCTGCAACAAGTACAAATTATAGCTATATGCAAAATGTTCATTTTGCATATCAGGTTAATAATACACTGTACTTTAGCAATACGGCAGACAAAGATAAATTGTATACGCTTGATTTAGCAAGCGGTAAGAAAACAAAGGTCATTGATAGACGTGCCTTGTATATTACAGGAGCAGATAACTTTTTATATTTCAGTGATTACAGTAACAGTGGCTACTTAACAAAATTAAATCTTAAAACATTAAAAACTGAGGTGCTCGTGAAGCAAGCAGTTTCTGATTTAAGAATTAATGATAATTATTTAGTTTATAATGTTAATGGCAAAGAACAGAAGTTTAAAATAAAATAAACTTCAAATACTTATCTATTAATAAAATGAAAGCACAAAAGGACTTCCAAGTGAGTCCTTTGTGCTTTTTTTGTATATAATGAAAACAGGATAACGTTTGGAGGTGAGGATTTTGTGGAAAAAATTAGCCATTATCGTAATTTTAATTATTTTTATTGACCCTATTTATACGGCTGGTAAAGCAGTTGTGCAACAAGTAATAACTTGGTCAAATAATGATGAAATAGAAACGATGCTTCTTTCAACAAAGGACAAAATCATAGATGTTACTGCTAAACTTTCAGAGAATGCCTCCATTGAAACGGCCACACCTATAGAAGAAAAGCCAGAAGAAGGAGCCGTTACAGCGCCTGTAGCCAAAAAACCTGAAGCAAAGTTAGTTGTAACAAATGCAAAGGAAATGGCTGATGCGATGTATGCGTACTATAGTAGTTTTTCACCTACGTTTGAGATTCAATATAAAGGCGATACACAAAGAATTGAACAGCTAGTGGAAGAAGCCTATGAAAATGCTATAAAACGAGATGATTATGTATATGGACATATTAGTAAACATTCAATTCGTTTTGAATATGGAAGAAAAACAGCCAAAATCTTTGGAGAGCAAAGCTATTTAATGACACCAGAACAGGCAGCATTCGTTGAAATGAATGTGCAAGAGATTGTAGCCTCTATCAATGAGAAATCGTTAAGTGAAGTAGAGAAGGTTAGGGCGGTCAATGATTATATCGTCGCCAATACCGCCTATACGGATCAAACGAATTCAAGTCCACACAGCGCTTATACAGTGCTTGCAGAACATGGCGGCGTTTGTCAGGGCTATGCATTGCTCGCTCATTCGATGTTACAAAAGCTAGGTATAGAAACAAAATATATCGTAGGCTATGTCGGACAGGAGGGACATGCTTGGAATTTAGTAAAGCTGGATGGTCAATGGTATCACCTCGATACAACATGGAATGACCCGGTGCCTGATCGTAAAGGGGCGGTTCGCTATCAATACTTTTTAGTGGATGATCGAACGATGGCAAAGGATCATACGTGGATTGCTAACGACTACCCGAAAGCAACGAGTACGACGTATAACTACTTTCACAATGTAGATTTCGCTGCACAAGTAGGGCAACAAATATTTTATAGTAATGTTGCTGATGATAATAAATTGTATGTCCTTGATTTAAAAACAGGTAAATCGAAACGCGTCTCTAATTCGCGTGCACAGTACCTCGTTTATGCAGATAGCTGGCTATATTTTAGTAATTATTCACACGGAGCGTATTTAACGAAGATTCGTCCAGATGGAAGCGGAGAACAAATGTTAAATAGGGAAGAAACGAAAGATTTATTTGTGAAGGACAGCTATTTATATTTCACGACAAATGAACTGAAAAAAATGGCACTTTAATGTTAGAACGAAAAAGATGTGAATGACATGCCAGAAGTTACATTTTATGTAGAGTGGTTGATTGGAGTGGAGGCTGGGCGACTCCTTGGGGATCAGCAATAGAGGAACGAAGGCTAAAACCATCACATCCTGTGATAACGCCTTCGTGACCAACATCGTGTTGGCCCAAGCGGCTCATCGGACGCCCCTAGGAAGCTTTGCTCTGTGCGAAAGCGAAGCGTCAGCAACAAATGTTTTAACTGTGCGAAAGCGAAGCGTCAGCAACAAATGTTTTAACTGTGCGAAAGCGAAGCGTCAGCAACAAAGCGCCCAGTCGGAACGGAAATCAACCCCTCGTTTTGCAGAAGAATAGTACTTTGTTTAAATAGACACCTTAATTGAATAATAGTTTTTCAACAACATGAAGAGCCTATGACATTACAAACTGTCATAGGCCATTTTTGTTCGCTTTATAAGATAAAGGATAGGCTGATGCTGACATAGAGAAATCTCAATTTGTGGATACATCGATTTCATTTCATATGAAAAAGTTTTGAAAATTAATGGATTATGCTTAATGGCACCACCATTACAATAAAGGTTGAATGTATCGCCCTTATAGTCAATTTTTTTCAACACAGCGCGTGCAAGGAGTACTAATTCTTGAGCACCACGCTTTGATATTTGAATGGCACATGAATCCTTTTTAGTCACGGCATCTGCCAAAAATGCACCCATTTTTGCAAGCTGCGCGTTCGTGTAGGATGGTCGGAATAGCCATGAAGCTAGCTCTGTAACATCTTGGATTCGTAAGTAATCATAGACAGGACTTTTTAATAGGGTCGGCTCACCACGCCCGTCTTCCATGCGGAAAATGGCGCGTATAACCTCTTGTCCTAACCAATAGCCACTGCCTTCATCTCCTGCACGATGCCCCCAACCACCTGCACGTACTATTTGTGTACCATCAAATGCGTACGCAATGGCTCCTGTTCCAGCAATGAGTAATGCGCCTGCCTGTCCAGCAGTAACACCAAGTAAAGTGGCTTGTGCATCATTTTCTATAATAAGCGTATCTATCTTTAACTGTAATGTAGATAGTGCACTATGAACGATTGCTGATACGGTTTCATGATCTTTGGGAGAATCAATCCCAGCCATTGCAAAGGTAGCAACAGCAATATTTGAATCATCATGCTGTTGTAAAAAGTCCTGCACATTTGCTAATAATGCTTGCAATATTTCTGTAGTAGATGCAGCACCGATTGCTTGATAATTCGAGCCACTTGTTGATGTTGTATATTTTATTTCACCAGACTCGGCATGTACGAGCGCACATGCCGTTTTTGTAGCACCACCGTCAATTATAAGTAGCCATTCCATCATTGATTCCATTCCTCGATTATTACTGTTAATTGTTTTTCTGCCTCAATAATCATAGACTCTTTCAAACTAACCCACTCTTTAAGGTTATGAGAATTTGCCTTGGAGCGTTCAAGAGATTCTTTCATCGTTACGGGCGCTGGACCACCAAATAATGTACGTACACCGACGAAAGTTTCTGGTTTTAATGTGCTATAAAAATCTTCCTCGGAAATTTTTAATGGTTTACCAGTAATTAATTTAGATTGTGTATTGGCAAGACCCCATGTAAGGCTTGCTAGAGATTCCTCCCCATGAGAGAGCAATACTTTAATACATTTACTAACAATACTATGTGCTTGGCGGAAGGAAATCCCTTCAGTGCGCACAAACGTATCGGCGAGCTCTGTCACATTGGCAAAGCTGTTTTCTGCTCGATTTCTTAGTTTTTTCTTGTTTACATCCATCGTGACAACAAGTGAACCAAATAGTTTGTAAATACCTATTAAACGGTCGATGGCGCGCCATAAATAAGGTTGCATATCATCCTCTGTGTCTACGATATCTCCAAAAGGTGTATTATGTACCATTTGTAATACTGTACTAGCATCACCAACAACTGCTGATAGCAATGAACGTGTATGCTCGATCGAAACAGGATTGCGCTTTTGTGGCATGATAGAGCTAACTTGCACGTACGGGCTTGCTAGCGTAAATGCATTGAATTCCTGTGTAGCCCATAGTAAGAAATCTTGGGATGTGCGGCCAAGATTAAGTGCCGCAAGTTGCACGATACTCGCTGCCTCTGCAATATAATCGGCACCAGCAACAGCATCCCACGCATTTTCGATAATATCATCGAATGCCAATAACTCACGCATGCGCTCTCGATTAATATTGAAGCCTGTTGTCGTTAATGCCGCAGCCCCCATGCTACTGCGGTTCACCGTTTTATAGACATGTTGTAAACGTTCAAAGTCTCGTTCAAGTTGATCGATGACAGCTTTCAAATAATGCGCAAAGGTTGTTGGCTGTGCCTGCTGCGTATGTGTATAGCCAATCATAATCGTATCAACGTGCTCCTCAGCAGCTGCGATTAAATCATCCCGTAATGTCAGTAATTCTTGCATAAGCAACAACAATTTTTTTCTTAAAGTCATGCGATAGATGGCAATGCCCATATCATTACGACTTCTACCAATGTGAAGATTCCCTGCAACATCACCAGCAAGCTCTATTAATTTATTTTCGATGCGGAAAAACAAGTCCTCATATCGCGGGCTATAATCCTCTATACGATAATAGTTCAAGTCTAGTTTTTTTAAAGCAGTACCAATTTCTTTAGCTTCTTCTTTTTTGACCAGACCCTGTTCTTCTAACATTTTTAAGTGTGCAATATTGATTTGCAACATAATTGTTAAAAAATTTTTCTTAGCTTCATCGTAAGCTGGTTGCAAGACAATTTTACGATAAATATTAGAAGGGAAGATCATCCCATCTTCTCGCTGGGTCTTGTTGCGGAAATCTTCAAACATAGTTATTGCCTCCTAGTAGATTGGCAGTTATATGGCCGAACCAGCACTGCCTTTAGATAACTTCTCGGAAATAATAAGTACAATTAAAATTAAACAAATTTGTAAGACACCATATGCACAAGCAGTACCAAATTTAAAAGAATACAATTTTTGGAATATCGCCACTGATAATGGGATCGTTGATGTACTGTAAAGAAGAATAGACGCTACGAATTCGCCAAAGCTTTGAACAAGTGCTAGTAATGTACCTGCCAAAATGCCCGTAAATGTAAGCGGTAATACAATACGTCTAAATGAATACCACCATGTTGCACCTAAACTTCGGGATGCTTCTTCGATAGATTGATCTAATTGCACAAGTGATGCCGATGTTGATCGGAAAACAAGAGGTAAATGTCTAATAAAATAAGCTAACGGCAAAATCCAGAACGTCCCGATAAGAACTTGATTAAAGGAAAAGATATTTTCCGTACTAAAGGCTGCAATCAAATTGACAGCTACAACCGTACCTGGTAATGCCCAAGGAACCATGATTAAAATATCGAGTAATGTTTTACCTTTAAAATTTAACCGTACCATAGCATAGGCTGCCGCAACACCGAAAATGATATTGCCGATTGTGGCAACAATCCCCATTCGAACAGAATTCCAAATCGGTCGCCACGTCCGTTCATCTGTAAAAAGAGCGTGATAATGATCCAATGTATAGTCTGTTGGGAGAATTTGCGTTTTCCATGCACCATCAACGGAAAATGAAATTAATATAAGCACTAAAATCGGCAAAATTAAAATTAATGTACCTATGAAAGACGCAATAGTCGCCATAACTTTCATACGTCTTGAAGACACTTCAGATCGATGAACACTAATACCCTTGCTGAGATTTTGGTAATTTCGGCGGTTTTGATACCAGCGCATAATAATTAAAAAGGTAATGGACACAAAGGATAAAATCATAGATTGTGTCGCTGCCATATCTAAATTCCCATTCGTACGTGATAAATAGATTTGCATGGTCATCGTGCGTTCAACACCGAACATTAAAGGTGCAGTGTAGGATGCCATAGAAATCATAAATACGAGTAAGGATGAGGCAACAATCGAGGGTGTTAACATGGGCAGAATAACTTTTATCCATACTCGAACACGCCCGGCACCTAAGCTTGTTGCGGCTTCTTCTAAAGCTGGATCAAGACCTTTTATAGCTGCTGAGGCGGTTAAGTAGAAGTAAGTGTACATCGTGAATGTATGTACTATGATAACCCCCCATATGCCTTTTAATGAAAATGGAACTTGCTCTAAACCGAAAAGGTGCTGAAACGCACGTGGGAATATACCACTCTCACCATACAAAAATGTAAAGGACAGCACACCTACTAACGGCGGAAGAGCCATGGGTACCAATACTAAAACAGAGAGTATCCGTCTGCCTGGGAAATCATAGCGTTCCAATAAAAATGCCATAGCTACACCGACGATTGCACAGCAAATAACACTGATAACGGATATATAAATACTAGTCCACAATGCCTCTATATTTGCTGGGCTAGCTATACTAAAGAAATTTTTATAATTAGATAGTGCATCATCACCAGAAAAGCTTTCTGTAAAAGTTTGATAGAACGGGTATACTACATAGGCAAACAACACTAAAAATAAAGGTGCAACTAAAATATAGACAAACCAATTTGACCTAGTTAGTCGTGTCCATGCATTTCCTTCAGAAGGATTGAGGTGTGTTTTTTCCATGTTGTTACCCTCCTATTCTCCCAAAAAATACAGTGAATCTTGGGCTATATTTAAGGTGATGTCTTCGCCAATTTTTTTCAATTGACCGTTCATATTGATAATCATTACTTTTAGTGAAAAATCTAGACATTCTACAATATAGTTGACACTAATTCCTGTAAATTCAACAAAAGTGATTTTACCTGTTAATGTGTTTTCACCAGTACCTTGACTAATAGATTCAGGACGAATAGAAATAAACACTTTGTCTCCAATCATATGCGTTAAAGTGGGGGAGCTTTGTTGCTTTCGCCCAGTCAAAACAAGTCCACTTGCTGTTTTTACTTGTACATCGTCACCATTAACAGCATCAATTATCGCCTCAATTAAGTTTGTCTCACCAATAAAATCTGCGACGAAGCGGTTAGAAGGTCGATTATAAATTTCTTGCGGAGTACCGACTTGTCTGACGTTCCCATTTTCCATGACCATTATCCGATCTGACATGGACATAGCTTCCATTTGATCATGCGTAACATAGATGGTTGTAACACCGAGCTCGGATTGAATACGTTTTATTTCAACGCGCGTTTCTTCGCGTAATTTAGCATCTAAATTCGACAATGGCTCGTCTAACAATAAAATATCGGGCTCTATCACAAGTGCTCTTGCCAATGCAACCCGTTGCTGCTGCCCACCAGATAATTCATTAATTTTCCGATTACCATATTGCGATAAATGAACGAGCCCTCTAATACGGTCAACCTTTCGTTTGATCTCCGACTTCGAAAATTTTCGTACTTGTAAGCCAAAGGCAATATTTTCATCTACCGTCATATGTGGAAAGAGGGCATAATTTTGAAACACCATACCGATATTCCGTTTATTAGGTTGAAGTCTTGTCACATCAAAATCATCAAAAAGAATTTTCCCTTCTGTTGGGTAATAAAAGCCGGCTATCATCCTTAATGTAGTCGTTTTCCCACAACCACTTGGGCCGAGGAAGGTGAAAAATTCACCAGCTTTAATATGAAGATCTAAATCTTTTACGCCATGAATGTGACCGAACTTCTTAGAGACATTTTTTATTTTGACACTTTTCAACTGAAATGCTCCTTTCCCGTTAGAAAATTAGTTACATGAAGCCTCGAGCAAAAATATACTCGAGGCTTAAAGATATGAACAATATTCATAGATGTCTTATGATATTAAAAGGCTCATCACCATAACGTGGGGTTGATTTCCGTTCCGACTGGGCGCTTTGTTGCTGACGCTTCGCTTTCGCACAGATAAAACATTTGCCGCTGACGCTTCGCTTTCGCGCAGAGCAGAGCTTCCTGGGGGCGTCCGATGAGCAGCTTCGCTTCGCTGCAGGGTCTCGGGCCAACACGATGTTGGTCACGAAGGCGTTATCACAGGATGTGATGGTTTTAGCCTTCGTTCCTCTATCGCTGATCCCCAAGGAGTCGCCCAGTCTCCACTCCAATCAACTTATATGCATGACATACGTTTTAACAAATATCATTCCTGATTTTTTGTGAGTAACCTGTTAGCAACATAGGACAGGTTCACAACTTTTTAATTCTCGATCACTTTTTTCCGCGCCCTTTAATATTATTATCCCAATGCTCCATCCATTCAGCTTCTTTATCAGTCATGAGTTTCCAGTCTATATCAAACGTTTTTAAGTCTAATTCTTTATACCACTCAGGCATTGCGGCTTTATCGATATCGGAGCGAGTAGGAATTTGATAGTAATCGTTTGCTAGCTGAGTGACCAGTCCTTTTTCAAATAAGAACTCTACGAAGAGCTTTGCATTTTCTAAGTTTTTGGCATTATTGACAACAGCAACACCATCAACTAAAATCGGTGCACCACTTTTCGGATAAATATAATCAAACGGATAATCAGTCGTATATTTCTTTAATAAAATATCTTGTAAATTCCATAAAGAAATACTGCCTTCTTGTCGTGTCATCTTTAAATAAAGTGCATTTGGATCTTGTGTATATTCCTTCGTGTTGGCATCTAATTTTAATAACCAATCGTAGCCCTTCTCAGGCGAATCTGCACCTTGACGTAAAATCATAGATGAATAAATAGTACGCATCGTCCCAGATGCTAACACACCACGAATTAAAATTTTATCTTTCCACTTTGGATCTAATAAATCATCCCAATCTTGTGGACCCGTTTCTTTCGTTAATACATCCTTGTTAATCATAATGACTTCTGGCAGTAACATTTCACCAAACCAACGACCATCTTGATCTTTATAAGCCGCATCAATGGAGTCGTTAAAGCTAGGCTTCCAAGCTTGAAGCAAACCTTCATTGGCGCCTACAGTTAGTGCAGATTGCGTACCGCCCCACCAAAAATCAGCTTGAGGATTTGCTTTTTCACCACGTAGGCGTTCTAAAATTTGCTGTGCGCCCATCGTTAAAAATTCCACTTCAATGTCCGGATACTTTTCATTAAACTGATTGATTACCTTTTGCACCATCTCTTCATCGCGTCCTGTATAAATAACAAGCTTTCCAGATGGCGTAGCCGCTACATCGGTCTTTTCAGAACTGGACGTTTTGCCGCTATCTTTTGTAGCAGCCTTGTCATTACTACAAGCAGCTAAGACGATAACCATCAGCACAAGTAAAAAACCGAAGATACGTGTTCTCTGCATAATCTTCCTCCTCCCTATAGTGAAAAACTTACATACTATCAGTATAATACTAAAACCCGACATTAATGTTAGAATAATTAAAAAATTATAATTAGATTCATCATAACTATGTAAATACTAGATAGCAATAGTGCTTCACTAAAGTTGGAAACTCTTTAAAGTAGCGGAGAGTTTCAAGTTTAAGAGTTTTGAGGATAGATTATTACAAAAGTGAACAAAAGTTGATTTTGGTGATTTTGAAATGAATGCTACGATTTTAAAAACTGTTCGAATTGTTTATGTGCTTGCTGGGGGTATCCTAGACAAAAACTTTTAGATATCTATATTGATTCCTAGTTATGTAGGCAATATTTGATTTCTGCTTTATATAAGGTTAAGGTGAATATTGTTAATTAATTTAAATAATAACAATATTTTACTGAATTTCTAACTTTAATATATGAATGAAAGAGGATAAAAACTATGGGTAAAACTGTGACAGTTGATTTTTTTTATAGAAATGAACTGTGTGAAAAGCTAGAACTTTGGATGATTATGCCTCCTGCTATTCAATTTAACGAGAATAATGTGAAGCCCGATCAAGTTACAAATATTCCAACAGGAGAGAAACTAGGGTACTATATTTTAAACAAAGATCAGAGCTTACATCTTAATTATGAAATAGAATTATATAGTACTAAGAATGAAAAGAAGACAATGACGGATGAGGAAAGAAATTTTTATTTAAGAAATACTATTCTTTCACCAATAAATACAGAAACTACAAAATTAGCAAAAGAAATAACTAGCCAACAGAAAAGTGATCATGAAAAAGCGCGTGCTATTTTTCATTATATAGTAGAAAATTATCGCTATATTTATCCCCCGAGTAGTAGGGGTGTTCACTCGTTTCTCGAAGCAAAAGAAGGTGATTGTGGGGAATTTTCATTTCTTTTTACCGCACTATGTAGAGCATTAAAAATACCAGCAAGGACAGTAGTTGGAAGCTGGGCATATGGGAAAATGAATGCCCATGTTTGGAACGAGTTTTTTATAGAAGATGAAGGTTGGATTTCAGTCGATACAAGTATGGCCTACATACAAAAGAAACAACCATTTAGGTTTTTTGATAGTTCTTTAAAGACGTTACATTGGAAAAAATATTTTGGTGAAACTGAAGGACAACGAGTGGTTTTTTCTAAAGATACGGAAATAGAGTTACTACCAAAATATAAGAATGATGAAGAAGCCTTTACTTTAAATCCCATTCTCATTAATGGGGATCCTTTTTGTTGGGGACAGCAATCCCTTAACGGGAGAGCTCCTTACTTACAACATATATATGTAAAATATGAACAAAATGATGATTCATTTCCATTGGTAGATACATCACATTTATTTGGAACTTGGAAAATACGAGAACATGGAATAAAGCGTTTTTTTAAACGCCCAAAAGAATTTTTACTGATGATCGCTTTACTGACTATGGCTTTCAATTTTGTCTTTCAAAGCTTCTATTTAGAGGTAACTTATAAATTGACGTTTATTATATTCTTTTTATGTTTCATATTTAGAAGAGAGCGTATTATTATTTTTAGCGTTTTTTTATTGGTTATGACTTTATCTCTGTTATCAACTTTAAATTAAGGGTGTACATAACATTGTACTAGGCGATGAAAACGACAATTTTAGACTAAACGAAAGCTTAACACGCGCGCAGATTACGGCGTTTATGTATCTAGCACTTGGTTTATAAAAGTTAATAATGAAACAAGGGAGATATATCAAAAAATGATACATCTCCCTTTCTAATGTAGATTAAAGTATTTACTTACTAATAGGCTCTAAAGATTTTTTCTTTTGTCGTCGTTGCGAAAGTATTGTCGGTAACATCATACCTAAAATAACTAAAATAATACCCGCTATTTGTAAAGAAGTTAATGGTTCATGTAGAACAATAACTGAAACGGTTACGGCAACAGGCAGCTCCATAGCACTTAAAATAGAGGCAAGAGCTCCTCCCACTTTCGGAACAGCTATAGAGAATAAATAAATTGGTAAAATAATACCAAATAGCCCCAGTGCTAGTCCGAATTTCCATAATCCCCCGGCGAATAATTTGCCGTTCCAAAGTACTTCAGGGTTTAGGAAAATACTAATCATGATCAGAGCGACAAAGGAAACAATCAACACGCGTGATGTAGTTGTAATACCTTCCACGTGACGAGAGTTAAATTGGATAAAGCAAGCAAAAGTAAAGGCAGCAGCAAAACCTAGTAGCCAGCCTTGAATAGCAATACCACTTAAATCTACATTTAGTACGCCAGCAGCTAAAATAGTTCCAGCAAATAATACAATGATGGAAATCACTTCAGCCCGACTTGGTAAGCGTTTATGAAGCGCGCAATCTATTAATAAGCCGATCCACGTGAATTGGAAGAGCATTACTACTGCAAGAGAGGCTGGTAGATACTTTAATGATTCGCCGTATATAATTCCTGTAGTTCCGGTAAATATCCCGGCGCACACCAAAATAAGCAGTCCCTTTTTAGAAAGCTTCGGTAATTGTCTTTGTGTCACTATAAAAATAGTTGCAACAAGCATAAAGCCAATAATATATTGACTTGATACTGCCTCTCCTGTTGTAAAGCCATGCTGCATAGCTACTTTGACAATTGTCGATAGTACACCGTAGCTACTAGAAGCAATGACAATTAAAAGAGGATAAAATAAATTTTTCTTCATGTTTTTTGTTTCACTTCCTAAAATTGCTTCACCATATGATGAAAGGGTTCATCAATTATGGACCATGGCTCTGTAATGACAAAGCCCATGCGTTCATAAAGGCGACGAGCGTCTTCTTTTTCCGTTTCAACATTTAATGATAATTTTGTATAGCCTCGTTTTTGTGTTTCCCCTATGGCAAATTGTAGTAATAATGTTCCTATCCCTTTACCACGAGCTTCTGGTGCTACACAAATAGTATCAATATAATATTCATCTTCATGAGCTTCTTTATCGATGATGATGGATGGCGCATTTTTTTCTTCAAGCCATTTTACGAGATTTGCATCCATATGAATGGCTTCGACACCATTATAGTAAACAAGAGTTCCTAATACTTGCTCATTCTCAATAGCAACAAAAGTATTTAAATAGGAATGTCGATTGTCCTCACGCTTGAATAGTCCAGTAAGTTCTTGTTCAACGGCTTTCGCTGTTTGTTCACCTGTTAAACGGTTGGCAATATCACCAATCGCATCAATAATTAATGGTACAACGGCATGGGCATCCTGTGGTTGCGCTTGTCGAATTGTAATACTCATTGTCAAAATCCCCACCTTTCTATAGGCAAGTATAACAAAGATAGAGCATGACTCAAGTTTTTGAGAAAATGGTGATATTCTGATACTATTTTTCCGAAAGTTTAAAACTTTATACGATATCAGATTTCGTGTTAATCTATAATGACTAGAGTTTCGGGAGGACAACAATGACAAAGGAAGATAAGGACTATATTTTAGTTTATGGAGATGCTTTTATTGACTATATCGCAGATGATGTAACAAACACATCTTTTACTAAATATATGGGTGGTGCAACGGTAAATGTTGCTGCGGGAATTAGCCGTATCGGGGCTCCATCTGCATTAATTACGATCACAGGAGATGACGAAGGCTCTCAGTTTGTTCGAGATGGCCTTGCGCAAGAAGGGGTAAGCCTGGATTATGCAGTATTTAACCCTACGAAGCGTGTTAGCGGTGTCTATGTACATTTAACAGAAGCATGTGAGCGAATTTTTAAAGATTATGTCGATGAGACGCCAGATTTACAAGTAGAAGCAACACAATTAAATGAAGCAGCTTTTAAACATGCATCTGCTTTAACTGTTTGCTCAGGTACAATGTTCCATCCTACAGCCCTTGATACAACACGCGCTGCTGTAGAGATGGCGAAGGAAAAAGGGGCAATTATCGCAATGGATGCGAATATTCGTCCTCTACGCTGGAGCAGTGAGCAAGTTTGCCGCGAAACGATCACGTCATTTTTTGAGCACGTAGATATTTTAAAGGTAACTGATGAAGAATTATTTTTCCTGACAGAAACAACTAGCTTGGAAGAGGGCATTGAGCAATTAAACAGTTATTTAGTGCCTATTATTTTAGTAACAGTAGGGGAAAATGGCACATATGCGGTATTAAATGGTGAGGTTATCCATGTACCGACAGAAAAGGTTGTGCCAGTAGATACTACAGGTGCCGGAGATGCATTTATGGCTGGTGTATTACGCGATGTTCATTATAATGGTTTACCTACAACGGAAGAGGAACTTGTTCGTTGTGTAAGCTTTGGTAATAAGCTTGGTGCTTTAGCAGCTACTAAAGCAGGGGCATTAACGGCTCTTCCATTTTATGATGATATTAAGCATTTACTTAAATAGTCGTTTGGAGCGTGCATACAATGGAGAAAAATTACGATGTATTAGTGAAGGATCGATTATTCTTTGGCGGTGCGAAAGATGCAGATTTAGCTTTTGAACAAGAAACGGTTGATATCGTCATTGATGTTCGAGTAAATGGCTTATCTAATGAGGAGCAAGAAGCGGCTTCATATGCGTACAAGCATATGCCAATTGCTGATGAGGACATAGAAGTAGCACCATCTATTCAAAAAGTTGCGAAAGAAATTGTTTCTGCCTATGAGAATGGGCAGAAAGTGTACTTCCATTGCGGAAGCGGGGGAGGTCGCGCTGGAGTGGCTGCCACTGCTGTATTAATGGAGCTTGGCATGGCCAATTCTCTAGAGGAAGCGGAAGTGGCCGTAAAGAACGCCCGCCCACAAGTAACAATTCGTCCAAAAATGGCAGATGCGTTGCAGAAGCTATACAAATAAATGAGAAGATGTACCAAAAGGTTATTTCAACTTTGGTACATCTTCTTTTTTAGTTAGCTCTTTGAAGGGTGAATGTTGATAAAAATTAAAAGTTGGGTGATAAAACATGAAACTTAATCGATAAAAATTAACTTCTTTCAGCGGGTGCCCAAACATCCGCTGAAAGAAGAAGACGCCCCTCAGGAAAGCGCCCAGTCGAAACGAAAATCAATCCCATAATGGGGATCAGCACAAAAAATAATAAATTGGTTTATTTTTGGAAATGTTTTTCACTTTAATGTTTGTAAGTTGAAAATACAAATTTAGGAGTGAATCAATTGACTACATTTACACCCTTACAAGAGGCTCAAGCCTTTACAGAAGCTTTTCTATTGTCTAATGAGCAGGAATCTTTAAACCATCCTTATAAGAAGGATAAAGGTCGATATCCACGAGTGCGGAAATTTTTCCAAAATCATTTATTAAATGGTACAGGTGATGCTTCCACATATCAACAAGGTGTTGGGCAATTAATGATGTTCTGCGCCCAGTTCGCTCAACAAAAGGCATTGGTTGGAGAGCGTGATGCAGTTTACAAGGAAATGGTTAATACGGTTATTCCTAAGCTTTTGGAAAGAACATATAATTTCCCGTCAATCAATCCATTAGCAGGCTTTCTTTATCTTGGTGTAGCAATGCTTAAGAAGTTGGATGAATCTCAAAGTGATGTATCACTTTTTAATGTAGATGAGTTGTTAGTGCGATACCGAGACTATTTTGCTAATGAAGTATTAAGTTCTATAGAATACCATGCTTTAATGTATCATCGGACTCCGTCTGCTTGGACATACAATGATTCAGAAAAAGCGTACCGTTTTGCTACTGGACCATATTCGGGTCAAATAGGATATTGGATAACTACCGCAGATTTATCCACCGATCCTCAAAAAAAATACTTAGAGATGCCAACAGTTCTTGACAGCTCAGGACAAGTTTCTTTTGCTGCTATTCAACCAGGAACAAGTGGTAGAGATTATATAGATCACCATTCCTATTTCAACACTAAAAACCAGCGATTTATTCTTAACGAATCGCTAAATACAATTGCTTTATGGATGGCGGCACATGTTTATGATGTAAAAGTGAATAAGACTGGAGCTTCATTAAATCCTGCCTATAACTTGAAAAATGCTATCAGAGATGTTCTTAGCTATACCCATTGGGGTTCAAATACGTCAGTTGCTAATGATTCTAAAGGGTGTTTTCAACAAGAGCCTTTTAACGATGCATTAACTGCTAAAAGAGTTCTTCCGGTTCATGGATATTCCGAAGTAAACTTAACGAATAATATGCTGCGATCTCGATTTGATTCTCCAGCATATAATACATTTGCAATGACATTCTTACAAATCTTTGCAAGCTTGATTGAAAATCCAACAGTTTCATCATGGTACAATCTTGTTCCAAATTCTGATTCGGATTCTGGAATTATGGTCGCTCAGATGATTAATACCTACCAAGATATTTTTACAAACTATTCAACTATCAAAAACACTTTAATTAATAATTTGTTTAGCCAAGCTAAATATTGGGGTATGTACATTCCGGAAAATGCTATGTTAGGTTCATCCGAGTTGATTAAAAATCCGTGGCAAATACCTAATAAGGGCGAGGGGATCAATCAAGCCATGGTCGGATTGTTCAATGTTTATCCTGGATTCACAGGTCAAGGATTTGCAAGTATAAATAATAAAATCGGGGAAGCAGTTAAACTCCAACTTGAAGTTGGTCGAGCATTACATGGTCAAAGTACCTTCCCATCACACGGTCGTTCAGGTCTTTGGGATTTAGCCCGCTTAGATATATTAGCTGATGCTTCAAATACAGGTGGGACTGTTAGCTCGGCTACAGACCTAACAACTACTGATAAAGAATCTCCAAACTGTGCTGGAGCACGTCGCACATTCTACGCTTTAGCTATGGCGTTAGCAGTCGATGGTCCTAACGGTTTTGATTCGAATTAATGTATACCCAATTTAGGTGAAGAAACATATGGATGATATTTGTTAAATTGATCAGAGTGAAGGCTGAGTGACTCCTTGGGAATCAGGATCATTGATGAGATCTTGTAGCGCAAGCGATGCGGCTCATCGGACGCCCCGGGAAAGTGCTCAGCCGGAATGTTTATAACTGTAGATACATAAATTTGTGCTATACATATTAGAACAGATTTTGTTATAGTGATAATATAACAAAGATGAGGTGAATCTGTATGATGGAGGAGTTAGCGAAAGTTCCATGGGCAGTCATAGCACCACTAATAGTGGTTCAATTTATTTTAATGATTGTAGCTTTAGTTGATTTACGTAAAGTCCATGCAACAAATGGGCCTAAAATTTTATGGGTGTTTCTTATTGTTTTTACTAGTTATATTGGATCGATTGCATACTTTATAGTTGGGAGAAAGCAATCATGACGATATTATTTCAGGTAACAGGACTTACAAAGCAATTTGCAGAGAGAGTAGTTGTGGATGGAATCGAGTTCACACTAGAAAAAAACACATCGACAGCTTTAATTGGGCCTAATGGCGCTGGTAAAACTACGACATTATCGATGTTAACAGGTTTATTAAAACCAACCTCCGGAAGTGTAAAAATGCTGGATGGTGATGTAAGAGCTAATATTGGTTTCTTGCCACAATATCCGCAATTCCATCCTTGGTTAAGTGCGTTAGAGTTTACTGAAATGGCGGCAAAGTTAAATGGTGTGCCAGCAAAAAAAGCAAAAGTAGAAGCACAAAAAACACTTGAGTTTGTAGGTCTAGGTAATGATTTAAATAAGAAAATTTCCACGTTTTCTGGTGGCATGAAGCAACGGCTTGGAATTTCCCAGGCAATTGTTCATAAGCCTAAATTACTGTTATTGGATGAACCTGTGTCTGCATTGGATCCAGTAGGTCGTAGGGAAGTTCTTGATTTATTGAAGGGCTTACAGCAAGAAACAACTATTTTATATTCAACACATATTTTAAATGATGCCGAAGAGATGACAGATCAATTATTATTTTTACGTGATGGAAAGCTAGTAGAACAGGGGACATTACGTGAAGTTCGACAACGTTTCGATGAACCAAATTATGTTGTAGAATTTAGCACTGAAAAAGAGGCACAACTTTTTGCCAGTCAATCTGAACTTAGAGGAGAGACAAAGGGCAATCATGTATATATAGAAATTATTGATGAGCAACCGAGTATGCAGGATCTGCTTCAACATTTGAGTAGATATCCTTATAAAATACGAAAAGTGGAGCGACAAACAGCATCACTTGAAGAGATTTTCATGAAGGTGGCGAGAAAAATATGAGAGGATTTACTGTACTTCTGCAAAAGGAATTCAGAGAAGCTTGGCGAAGCTGGAAGTTTTTATGGATACCTCTTGTATTTGCTTTGCTCGGCATGAGCGATCCACTAACAAACTATTATATGATGGATATTTTAAATGCTGTTGGTAACGTACCAGAAGGCTTTGAAATGTTGATGCCTGAATTAATGCCGGTTGACCTAATACAAGCCTCCATTGGACAGTTTCAAACGATAGGTTTACTCGTATTAATGGCTACTTTCGTAGGAGCCATTAGTAAAGAAAGAACAAGTGGAATGGCTACTTTATTGTATGTCCGTCCTATATCGTTCAGCGCTTATTTTATGAGCAAATTTATCGTCATGAGTACTGTTGGCCTTGTTAGTATTTTAGCTGGTTTCGCTGCGAGCATATACTATACGGTCGTGCTTTATGGAACATTAGAGATAGGGCCACTTGTGGCAAGTTTTTTCACGTATTTTTCTTGGCTACTCTTAGTGATAGCGGTGACATTAATGATGAGTGCTGCCTTTAAAACAGTGGTAGCAACAACATGTGCATTCGCTGTCATATTTATTGGGCAAATATTAGATTCTTTAGTGGGAGCATTTTGGACAATATCACCGTGGAAATTACCGGTATATGGCGTTCAATTAATGAGAGGCACAATGGAGATGTCGGATTATTGGTGGAGTCTATCTCTAACATTAGTTATCTCAATAATTTGTGTGAGTATAGGAATTTTGACAATGAAGAAAAATGCATCGATGACGAAAATTTAAAGGAAATATACCTTGCTAATAGAAAACTATAGGGTACTTAGCTACATGGTTAAAGTAAGAATTTCATGTCTGTTGAAGTGCTATTCCGTTACACATAAGTAACTTTATTTTAATGGTTTAATCATATTTAAGAGCATCAACCTGGTAAATTCCTACCGAGTTGATGCTTTTTTATCTAAGAACTGTTCTTGGAATATCCATAACTTAGGAATATAATGTAGCTATAACCCGCGATTTGTCGAACAACTCAGAAAATACATATATAAATATAAGTAGGAGGATGTGGATAAATTGGCTACAGAAAATTCCGATCGCTTTCTTACGGCGTTTAATCGGATAGATCATAGGTTAAGAGATATTGTTGGTGCAAAGGACTTTATGCCCTTTTATCGTCTTATCGATCAAGCTAAGAAGAAGGATGTACTAGTTCGTAAATACGAAGACGACTTGCGCTCTTATGCAGATTTACGAAATGCCATTGTTCATCATCGCACGTCGTTAGAATTTGTCATTGCTGAACCACATATAGACGTGGTGGAAAGAATTGAATATATAGATGCAACACTTGCTAAGCCAACATTAGTTGGTCAAATGTTTCATAAAAAAGTACTAGTTTTTCAGGAAAGGGATTCACTGAAACATGCGTTAAAAGTTATACGTCATCGTAAATTTACACAGTTCCCTGTATATCATAAAGATCAATTTAAAGGGCTTGTGACGACAGTAGGAATTACAAACTGGTTAGCTACGATGATGGGAGGCGATCAAATACCTAAGAAGATTCCGACCTTACATGATATATTAATGCATGAAAAGAATAGAGTGAATTATAAATTTGTAAGTAGATACATAAACATTTACGAAGCTGAAGATATTTTTAAACAAGGCGTAGAGCGGGGACGCCGCTTTGAAGCTTTATTAATAACGGAGCATGGGAAACCCCATCAAAAACTAATCGGCATTGTTACACCATTAGATATTGTAAAAATAGATTAAGCAAGACGAGACAAGCTGTTAAGAGCTTGATCGTCTTGCTTTATCCTTTAAGCTTACATATAAGGAACCGTTTCCTTGAACTTGAGCAAAATAAACATCTTCTACGGATTGGACGTTTTGCTTTTTCAGCTTTTTCATAAGCCAATCTTCAGTTAATTGGAGTTCAACTAAGTTTTCATAAATAACTTTCCCATCTGAAGCTACTTCTGTTGGTATATAGGTTGGTGGTGTGACATCGGCCTTTACATCTTGTTTTGTAGCTGGTTGTTCAGCAGGCCTTGGTAGCACACTTAGTTTACCCGTAGTTTCAAGTAACGCATATTGTACATCTTGTACAGAGAATACGGCTTGTTCCCTTAGCATCATCGCTAATTCATCCATATGCAAACGATTCTTCTTTAAGGCAGACTCTAAAATAATTCCATTTTGAATGAGGATTGTTGGCTTGTCATCAACAATTACACGAGCTTTTTTAGATTTAATGGTAATGATGGTCATTAAATATGTTAAAACGCTCCACCAAATGAGGGCAATGAGTCCATCTAAAAAGGGTGTCTCAGCCTGTGCTGCTATTTCTGATGCAATGGAACCAAATGTGATACCTGTTGTATAGTGGAAGAATGTAAGTTGTCCAAGCTGTTTTTTTCCTAGTAGTCGGGTTACGATGAGTAACGCAAAGAAGGAAAGTGTGGACCTAAGTATCATTTCCCAAAAATCAGCTTTAAAAAATTCGTCTATATTCATACATAAATCAACTCCCTTAAAACTGCTATTTCAATGAATAGCTTGTGCAAAAAGGTTAATAGTATGCGACGATCTCTTATAAATGGAGATTGAATAAAATTGGAAAGTAGGTGGCGACATGAATAAGAAAATAGAAAATTTAAATAATCCAGTTTATCCAATTATGATTGCAATAGCTGTTGCCCATCTTATCAATGATACGATGCAAGCAGTTATTCCAGCGATGTTCCCGATATTGAAGAGTGATTTAGGGCTAACTTTCACACAAATAGGTCTTATTTCGTTCGCATTAAATATGTTTGCTTCTGCATTACAGCCAATTGTTGGTTTTGCTAGCGATAAAAAGCCGATGCCTTACGCACTACCGATTGGTATGGCAAGCTCATTCATAGGCATTGCTATTATAGCGTTCACATCACAATATTGGATAATTATTATTGCAGTATTATTTTTAGGGTTTGGCTCAGCTATTTTCCATCCTGAGGGTTCACGTGTTTCATTTATGGCAGCAGGCTCAAAAAGAGGACTTGCTCAATCGATTTATCAAGTTGGAGGTAATTCGGGACAAGCGCTCGCACCACTAATTAGTGCTTATATTTTTGCTATTTTTGGACAACGTGGTGCCGCAATTGTCTTAGTAGTGGCAGCAATTGGTATTCTACTATTAAGTAAAATTGCAAAGTGGTATAAAAAGCAGTTGGAGCAAGAACGTATAGCAAAGAAAAAGCGAGTATTAGTTTCTAATTTGCCCCCATTAACAAAGAAACAAGTAGGCATTGCGTTGACGTTACTATTTACTATTATTTTTGCGAGATCATTTTATACAACTAATATTACAAGTTTTTATGTATTTTATTTAATGGATCATTATGGTGTTAGTCTTCGCCTTGGACAAATTTTAATTTTCACCTTTATGGCCTTTGGCGTCGTGGGCACATTTTTCGGAGGTTCATTATCAGATCGAATTGGTAGAAAAAACGTTATTATACTGTCTGTTGTTGTACCGATGCCATTTTGTTTAGCATTGCCTTATGTACCGTTATGGGCAGCAATGATATTTTTAGTGATTATCGGTACACTTATTATGATTAGCTTCTCGGTAACAGTTGTCTATGCACAGGAGCTTGTCCCGACAAAAATTGGTACAATGGCTGGTTTAACAACTGGTTTTGCTTTCGGAATGGGTGCAATCGGTGCGATGGTCATTGGTGTATTAATGGATCATAGGGGTATTGATTTTACGATGATGGTTGTTTCTTTGCTACCATTATTATTACTAGTAGCATTTTTCTTACCTAAAGATAAACCGGCTTCAGCGGTGTAACGGTCAGGTAAGAGTGAAAGATAAAAATGCTACTCCTAATTGCATAAAGCTGTATGGTGATTTTTGAGAGGAGCATCGAAAACAGTCTATTTTCCTCCAAGCCCGCGGAAAGCGCCAACTCGGAGTGAAAATCAACTTTTGATTAATGCTACACTTTAATTTATATTCATTATTTTATAGATAAGCTAAAACGCGTTCTCAAGGGAACGCGTTTTTATTATTGACGTAATGGTGATAAAAATTCAGATGGAAGTTTTTCCTTATCTAGTATATAGCCCTCTGATATGTGAACTTCATGCATTTTATCATTGTAAGTGAATTTAAAAATACCATTATCAAAGTCAGTACCAATCTCTTTGAAGAATATACCTTCAATGGATACATATTTAGGACATGTAAATGCTACTTTAAAGTCTTCATGATCTTGGATTAAATAAGCACGCACACCTTTTTCATATGTATCGTTCGCATCATCGTCAGTTGGACGTTGGACAGCTACGATATGAAAATCAACAAAAGGAACCTCTTTTAATAAAACGTTTAGGAAGGAACCCTTTGTAATCTCTTCCCAGCGACTTTGTGCACTTTGACCTACGATAATTTGAGAAATCCCATAATTTTTTGCCACTTCTGCAATAACTTTTTGTATGGGACGCTTTTCATTATCTTGTAATATGAACTCTTCAATTTCAAGCTCATCAGATAACTTTTTCCATTGCTCAATGTAGCTAGATTTCTCTGCATCAAATGCATCAAGGGGTTGCGAATCGACCGAAAGAATATAGAGCGGACAATCTAACATTGTAGCCATTTTATGACCACGTCGTATTAATCGCTCACCATTAAGCCCATAGTAGACACAAACTAATATACTTTCGTCTAAACGCCCTTTTACATGCTTCATAAAAATTAACACCTCTTAATCTTGTCGTTATTTTGTCATTTCTACAGTCGGTTTTGAGAAAATTAGTCTAAAACAGCAAAAATCGATACTGATACAGTGCATTATGCTCATTTATATTGTATACTAAAAAGCGTATAAAAGTTAATGATAATATATTGAGAAAACCTTGTGGAAACAGGGATATCTCTATTCTTTACAGTTATTTGAATTATGCATTTCGTGCATTTGAACCAATTGCTTCTATATGCCACACTATTATGCAGTTAGATAAATAGTTAGTCAAGTGACTTGGTACGCCATAGTGACATGGATAGTGTGTACATATAATCTTTCCAAAAGTCATGCCATTTTCTAAAAGACTCTAAGGCAATACGCTATTGGCTATTCAGGCTTCTCAGTAAATAAAGCTCATAGCCTGAAAAATTCCCCTGGTTTTATGCAGTGTAATCACCAAAAGCCTGCATAAAATATGTGCTGAATGTTGAATGAACTAGATCTTTTCATTAAATCATTGATGACACTTCAACACATACCACTTACTTTCCAATTCAAGGAGTACACACTTTATTACATGAATCAAATTTCAAGAGAATTTCTAATATGTTAGTTAGCTTTATTCATCTTCAGTGAGTTTTTCAAATGATCTCCAGCAATTGTTATAGATTTTTGTGTGTGAAGCACAGTATAAAACAGTAGTAACTTCAGTAGATTTGGGAATACTTTATTATCGGTTGTTTTCTCATATCCACAGCTTTTCGCACCATATCAAACAGTTGCTGAACGAAATTGTTAGTAGGAGGTTTTCACTTGGTTACAGTTCTCTTTGCGATTCTTTTACCAATTGTCTGTGCTGCACTTATTCCACTACTTTATAGGCGACTAAGGCGTGTTGCACATCTTGGCTGGTTTGTTTTATCCGTTCCATTCATCTTGTTTCTTTTACTCGCGCGCTACATTCCTCAAATTGCCGAGGGTAAAACGTTTATTCATACATATGAGTGGATTCCCTCTTTTAATATAAATTTCACAACTTATCTCGACGGACTCAGTATGATTTTTGGCTTGCTGATTACGGGTGTGGGTAGTTTAGTCATTTTATATTCTATTTTTTATTTATCAACGAAAGAATCTCTTCACCATTTTTACTGCTATTTATTACTATTCATGGGCGCTATGCTTGGCGTCGTCTTTTCAGATAATTTAATGGTCTTATACACATTTTGGGAGTTAACAAGTGTGTCATCTTTCCTGTTAATTGCATTTTGGCATCATCGAAAAGCATCTCGTGCTGGTGCAAGGAAAGCTATGACAATTACCGTTTTTGGTGGCCTTTCAATGTTAGCAGGCTTTTTGATGCTCTATGTAGCTTCGGATACATTTAGTATCCGTGAAATCGTAGCTAATGTAGGCGTTATACGAGATCATACACTGTTTATCCCAGCGTTAATCCTTATTCTAATCGGTGCATTTACAAAATCTGCGCAGTTTCCTTTCCATATTTGGTTACCAGATGCAATGGAGGCGCCAACACCTGTTAGTGCTTACTTACACTCAGCAACAATGGTAAAGGCCGGTATATATTTAGTCGCACGTTTTTCTCCAGTATTTGGGGGAGAGGCTGTTTGGTTCTGGCTAGTAAGTGTGATTGGCCTTATAACGTTGTTCTGGGGTTCGTTTAATGCGGTGCGTCAGACCGATTTAAAGGCATTGCTGGCCTTTTCAACGATTAGTCAGCTTGGATTGATTATGAGTTTATTTGGGCTAGGATCAGTAGGCCATTATTACGGTTATGCTGCAGATACTGTTCTTTATACGCAGGCAAGCTTTGCGGCATTGTTCCATCTTATTAATCACTCCACGTTTAAAGGTGCGCTATTCATGATGGTCGGTATTGTCGATCATGAGGCAGGCACACGTGATATTCGCCGTCTTGGGGGATTAATGGCCATAATGCCGGTAACTTTTACAATTGCAGTCATTGGCGGATTTTCTATGGCCGGTTTACCTCCATTTAATGGCTTCTTAAGTAAAGAAATGTTTTTCACAGCGGTACTAGCGATTCGCAATGTAGAGGCATTTTCAATTGCTGATTTAGGACTGCTCTTTCCAATAATGGCATGGATAGCAAGTATCTTTACATTTGTTTACTGTATGATTTTGATCAGTCGAACGTTTTTCGGAAAATTACAGCTAGATAAGTTGGATAAAAAACCGCATGAAGCTCCGTTAGGTATGCTATTTTCGCCAATCATTCTGTGCGTCTTTGTAGTTGGGATTTTCTTCTTCCCAAACGTGCTAGGGCATTATATTTTAGAGCCTGCTATGGCAAGTATTTATCCAACATTCCCAACAACTAGTGAATTAACACCACATATTCATGCTTGGCATGGCATTAATACAGAATTGTTAATGACTTTTGGTGTCATTATTATGGGGATCATCTTATTTAAAACGTTAAAAAGCTGGAAGCCTTTGTATCGGATATTCCCGCAAAGATATACGTTTAATACGTATTACAATCGTATGATTGAGTTTAGTGAAAATAGTTCTGCGAAGCTTACTAATCGTTATATGACAGGTAATTTAACGCATTATTTTGTCTATATCTATGTATTTTTTGTTGCGCTAATTGCAGGATATTTTATTTGGTCTGATGCTATTGCATTTAATTTTGCGAAAGATTCCACAATTGAGACTTATGAGCTCATTTTAGTGTTTGTGATGATGTTCGCTGCAGTGTGGATGATTTTTGCTAAAGGCCGCGTAACAGCCATGTTGTTGAATGGCGTACTTGGCTATTCAATCGCATTTTTCTTTGTAATTTTCCGTGCTCCTGATTTAGCATTAACCCAATTAGTCGTTGAATCTGTGACAACTGCTTTATTCCTTCTATGCTTTAAATATTTACCTGATTTAATGCCTGAAGCCTCTCGCAAAAAAATGCAATGGTCTAAGGTGATTATCTCCATTTTCGTTGGCGCAACAGTTACATTAGTAGGCTTAGCAGTTGTCCATTTCGATCACTTTGAGCCAGTAGCTACTTACTTCAATGATTCCTACGAGCTGGCGGGTGGTTCAAATATCGTCAACACCATATTAGGCGATTTCCGTGCATTTGATACGATGCTAGAAGTTGTCGTTCTTCTGATTGCTGGCTTAGGGGTGTATACATTAACGAAGCTAAAGCCACGAAAGGAGGAAGCGGATCATGAAAATAAATGACGTTATTTTACGTACGGTCACAAAGACAGTCGTCTTCATTATTTTAACTCTTGGTATTTATCTATTCTTTGCAGGGCATCATGCGCCGGGTGGAGGTTTTATAGGTGGTCTCGTGCTAGCCTCTGGCATTGTTCTACTGTATTTAGCGTATGACATTGAAACAGTGCATAAAGGGATGCCATTTGATTTTAAAAAAGTTGCAGCGCTTGGCGTATTACTGGCGACCGGCACAGCAATCGGCTCATTATTTTTTGATGTTCCGTTTTTAACGCAGACACATAGTTATATAAATGTACCGATCTTCGGGAAGATGGGCTTTTCTACTGTAACCATTTTCGAGGCAGGTGTGGCTTTAACGGTAGTAGGTGTTGTAGTCACAATTATTCTAAGTATAAGTGAGGATGAGTAGCCAATGGAGTCTTTAATACTAGTGTTAGTTGGTGTATTAGTAGCTGTTGCGACGTACTTAATCCTCTCGAAACAGTTATTACGTGTGATTTTAGGAACGGCGGTCTTATCACATGCGGCACATTTACTGATTTTAACGATGGGTGGACTGAAGAAGGG
Source organism: Lysinibacillus sp. NPDC093216 (assembly GCF_050280325.1). Taxonomy (NCBI): domain Bacteria; kingdom Bacillati; phylum Bacillota; class Bacilli; order Caryophanales; family Bacillaceae; genus Lysinibacillus; species Lysinibacillus sp. NPDC093216. The sequence goes on from NZ_JBNNVB010000018.1 coordinate 39,455, forward strand.
GAATGTACCACTTTTAGAGGAATCTGAAGGTCCTTACACAGACGCTCTGCCGCAAGCATTAATTTTAACGGCAATCGTGATTAGCTTTGCGGTGACGGCGTTCGTGCTTGTTCTCGGTTACCGAGCTTATAAAACGAACGGTTCGGCGAATTTTGATGAATTGAGAGGTACGCCGGATGAGTAATATGATTGTTTTACCATTAATTGTGCCGGTTATTACGGCCATTTTACTTGTGTTTTTACGTGACAATGTTTTTTTACAGCGAATCATTAGTTTATTGACATTAAGCTTTGTTGTCCTTATTAGTGTCATTTTATTACAAGAGATTCAGAAACAAGGTGTAATGCGTATTGATTTTAGTGGCTGGGCACCACCATTCGGCATTTTATTTGTTGCTGATTCGTTCGCAATGCTTCTTGTATTAGTGGCGAATATTGTCGCAGCCATTTGTCTGTTATATGCCATTTTTACAATCGGTAAGAACTTTGAAAAGATGTATTTTTACCCGTTTGTCCTACTTATGGTAGCGGGTGTGAATGGCTCATTTCTAACAGGGGATATTTTTAACTTGTTTGTGTGCTTTGAGGTGATGTTACTTGCTTCTTATGCGCTCATTAGTTTAGGTGGAGAGAAAGTTCAGCTGCGAGAGGCATTAAAATATGTCCTTATTAATATTGTTGCCTCTTGGATTTTCCTAGTGGCACTAGCTTTTTTATATGGAACCGTTGGAACGTTGAATATGGCACATATTTCTGTCCGCGTGATGGAGCTAGGAGCTGACCCACTGATCACGACTGTGGCTCTGATTTTCTTAATTGTCTTTAGCTTGAAGGCTGGCCTATTATTATTCTTCTGGCTTCCAGGCTCATACAGTGTACCTCCAACAGCTATAGCAGCACTTTTTGCAGCATTATTAACAAAGGTTGGAATTTATGCACTCGTCCGCACTTTTACATTACTTTTCCCAAATAATACTGAAGTGACTCATATGGTGCTAGGAATTATGGCGGGAGTAACGATTATTGCTGGATGTATGGGAGCACTAGCAGGGCGAGATGTAAGAACAATTGCCGCTTATAACGTCCTTATTGGTGTTGGCTTTATAGTAGCTGGTCTAGCGATCGGTACGGAGTCTGCCTTACAGGGCGTAACATACTATTTGATGCACGATATGGTAGCTAAGGCCATGCTGTTTTTAGCAGTTGGCATGATGATGTATGTTACCGGTGAAACGGTTATTGATAAAATGAGTGGGCTTATTCGAAATTACCCTCTATTTGGCTGGTTATTCTTTATTGTCATGTGTTCCCTTGCTGGGATACCACCATTGAGCGGCTTTTTAGGTAAGGTTTTAATTGGACAAGGAGCTATTGAAGGAGGCAATTTTGTTCTACTAGGGCTAGGGTTTTTATCTAGTTTAATTGTTTTGTATTCACTATTACGAATATTTCTCTCCTCATTCTTTGGTGAAACGATTATTAGTCTAGAGGATGAAAAGCCGTTACCAAAGCGTATGGTCTTACCATTAACATTGTTGGTAGCTTGTACAATTGCTTTAGGAATTGGAGCTGAATGGATGGCTCCGTATGTAACAGATGCAGCAAAGACGCTCTATACGCCATCGATCTATATCGATGCAGTGCTGGATGGCACAACATGGCAAGGTGAGGTGAATAAATAATGGCGATGCAATTTATCTTGAATTTATTTATCGCAACACTTTGGCTCTTGTTACAGGATGAAGTTATACCGCAGTTTTCGACATTTTTAATGGGGTTTGTCGTCGGAATAGGGATCTTATATGCGATGCACCGCTTTTACGGCACACAATTTTATTTAAGACGTGTGTTCTCAATCATTAAATTATTATGGCTCTTTAATTGGGAGCTACTATTATCGAGTTACAGCGTATTAAGACAAATTACTACGCCGAAGCTCACTATTACTCCTGGAATATTTACGTATAAAACAGCGCTTAAAGGAGATTGGGAAATAACAGCTCTTGCGTTGTTGCTCACCCTGACTCCAGGTTCAGTCGTGATGGAAGTTTCTGAAGAGGGAGATCTGTTTTATATTCATGCAATGGATATTGAACAATCGAAAGAAGCTGTCATTCGTTCAATAGGGAAATTTGAACAAGCAATCATGGAGGTGACACGTTAATGATTGATAAAATTTTACTTTTGGCTCTTGCATTATTCAGTGTATCGATTGCGTTGTCGCTGTTTCGTGTGATTCGAGGTCCTTCGTTGCCCGACCGTGCCATAGCACTTGATACAATAGGTGTTAATTTACTTTCAGCAATCGCTATCGTCTCCATTATATTGAAAACAAAGGCATATTTAGAAGCTATTTTAATATTGGGTATTTTAGCTTTTATCGGCACGATTGCGTTTACGAAATATATTGAAAGAGGTGTGATTGTTGAACGTAAATCAAATGATTGAATGGGCGGCAGTTATCCTTATATTGATTGGCTCCATTGTCAGTGTTATTAGCGCATTTGGGATGATTCGTTTACCCGACGTATACACGCGTTCACATGCTGCAACGAAAAGTTCGACATTATCGGTCTTAACATGTCTATTAGGCGCATTTATTTACTTTTGGGTGCATGATGGGTATGTTAGTGTACGTTTAATTTTAGGAATTGGCTTTGTTTTTGTTACAGCTCCTGTAGCGGGGCATTTAATATGTCGTGCAGCGTATCGCTCTCGTGTACCTTTAGCGGAAGGGTCCGGGGAGGATGAGTTGAAGGAAAAGCTTTTTGCAGATGAAAAATAAAATAAGTGGCTGACCTCCATTTTGGGAGGTCTTTTGTTGAATAAAACTGCTTAAATATATTCATTACCAAAAGTTGGAGATTGTATTGGTACGCCATGCATAAGTTGATTGTAGTGGAGGCGCGGTGACTCCTTGGGGCTCGTCGGACGCCCCAAGGAAAGGGCCCAGCCGGAACGAAAATCAACCATACGTTATAATGATGAACTTATTTTTTCTGAGGAATCTAAGTAGATTTATTTATCAGAAAATTAAGTGTATAATGTTTTATCGGAAAATTTTTAGTTTTGCTTGATTATTATTTCAAAAGGGTATATCTTATTAGCAGATAGATTTTTTATTCTCTAAAGTGAATAAATATCCATTTGATTATTTTCAAGAACTTAGATTTTCATAGATAATAAAACATAAAAAAGGGGATCGTGAATATGAAAAACAAAATTTTCATGCTAATGCTTGTTCTAGTAATTGGCGTATTAGCAGCATGTGGCGCAAAAGATGATAAGGCAAGCGATAAAAAATCAAATGCAAGCGAAGGCACAGAAGAAAAGCAAGTTTTAAAAGTAGGTACTTCATCTGATTATGCACCATTTGAGTATGTTGACGCTGCAAAGGGTGAAGATATTATTGGTTTTGATATTGATTTAATTAAATTAGTTGGTGACAAGATTGGTGCAGAAATGCAAGTTCAAGATATTGACTTTAATAGTCTAGTACCAGCTCTACAATCGGGTAAAGTGGATGTTGTTATTTCTGGTATGTCACCTGATGAAGAACGTGAGAAAGTTGTAGATTTCTCTGATAAATACAATCAAACAGAGCAAGTGTTTATCGTGAAAAAGGATAGTGGAATTAAAAAAGAAGCTGATTTAGCTGGTAAAAAAATCGGTGTTCAAAACGCTTCTATCCAAGAAAAATTAGGCAACAAAATTGCTAAAGAAGTAGATGCAACAGTTGAAGGACGTACACGAATTCCTGAAATTGTTCAAGACATGATGTCTAAGCGTTTAGATGCAGGGATTGTAGAAAGTGGTGTAGCAAAAGGTTACCTTGATACGAACGATAAACTAGAAGCGTTCCCAGTAAAAGAGCAACCTGAAGACTTTAAGGCAATTGCTGTTCAAAAAGGTAGCGATCTTAAAGATAAAATTAACAAAGCATTAAAAGAATTAGCTGATGAAGGTAAAATTAAAGAGCTAGAAGATAAATGGTTAAAAGTTAAATAAGCAAGTTGAACTGCGATAGCTCTATTCGAGCTATCGCTTATACTTTCATTTCTTAAAAAGAGCACAAGAAAGGAGGGGGCACTGTGAATTTAGATTTTACAGCAATCATTCCCTCTATCCCTTACATATTAAAAGGGATAGGTGTTACACTTCAAATTGCAATCGGTGCATCAATCATCGGTTTTATAGTTGGTATATTACTAGCGTTATGCAAAATTGGTAAAGTGAAAGTTTTGCGTTGGTTTGCAGATTTTTATACATCGATCTTCCGTGGCACACCGCTCGTACTACAATTAATGATTATTTACTATGCAGTGCCACAGTTATTAGATATTCAAATTGACCCAGTTCCAACGGCTATTATTGCATTTGGGTTAAACTCAGGTGCTTACATTTCTGAAATTATTCGCGCTGGTATTAATGCGGTAGATAAAGGACAGATGGAAGCGGCACAAGCACTTGGTATTCCATATGCAAAAATGATGAAGGATATTATTATCCCACAAGCAATAAAAAATATTTTACCATCTTTAGTGAATGAGTTTATTACATTAAATAAAGAAACAGCTGTTGTTACGGTTATTAGTGCACTTGATATTATGCGCCGTGCTTACATTGTAGGTGGAGCAACATATCGCTATCTTGAGCCTTTACTATTTGCAGGTATAATCTATTACATTATGACACTTGTATTAACGTTCCTTGGTAAACGAATCGAGAAAGGAATGAGAAAAAGTGATTAAAATTGAAGATTTACACAAATCATATGGAAAAAATGAAGTACTAAAAGGTATTTCAACAGAAATTAAAGAACAAGAAGTAATTGCTATTATTGGACCATCAGGATCTGGTAAATCAACATTCCTGCGCTGTTTAAATTTATTAGAAGAACCAACGAGCGGAAAGATTACAATTGCTGGCGACGTTCTAACGGACAAAGGGACGAACATTATGAAAATCCGTGAAGAAGTCGGCATGGTATTTCAGCATTTTCATCTTTTCCCTCATAAAACGGTACTTGAAAATTTAACATACGCACCGATTAATGTGAAGGGAATGGATAAGGCAGCTGCGATCAAAAAGGCTGAAGATTTACTAACGAAGGTAGGCCTATTTGAAAAGCGCAATGAATATCCAAGCCGTCTATCAGGAGGGCAGAAGCAACGTGTTGCCATTGCTCGAGCACTTGCAATGGATCCGAAAGTAATTTTATTTGATGAGCCTACTTCAGCTCTTGACCCTGAAATGGTAAAAGAGGTATTAGCTGTTATGAAAAATCTTGCTGATACTGGGATGACGATGTTAATCGTAACGCATGAGATGGGCTTTGCCCGTGAGGTAGCTGACCGTATAATATTCCTTGATGGCGGAAAGTTAATTGAGGATGCATCACCAGAAGAGTTTTTCACATCACCATCTACACAGCGTGCGAAAGATTTTTTAGAGAAAGTATTATAAACGATGAAACGCATTTAGACTTTCTGAAAGGAGTGTCTAAACGCGTTTTTTGTTTTTTGATGAGGTATTCATTTTGTTTTATCTCTTCGGGATCTCTATATCTTTCCACGGCTATGTTTGTTTATCAATTGGTAATTCTTTTGCCTGTATGACTGGTGTGTGGATATTTGCTGCTGTAGTCTCCTTATCGATCCTCTTCAAGTTTCGCTTGGTAGTATATCAAATAATTTTTTCGAATCTTCTATTGATAATTTAGTATATTTCGCATCATTCTCTACAAAAATTAATTGTTCATTTGAATATAAATAAATTAAATAGTAAGAAGACTTAACCTCTTTATTGGAATCTATAAAAGCAAAAGACATTCTATACTTTAATAACCCAAATGATGCCTCATTTTCTTCTTTCCATTTAGCGTTATTAAGAATTTTATTTACGATTGAAACTTGGTCTTTATCTAGGATTTCTATACGTTCTTTATAATTTCCTTTTTCATCGGCTATATCCAATATAATTTTTTGGGCATTATTAGAACATCTGGTACAAAAAAAGAGGAGTACTAAAGCAAAAGATACTATAGTTGTATTTTTTAACAAATAAAGCACCACCTATTCATAATTTTTAATGAATTTTATCACTTATGACTTTTATTCTCTATTTAGAGGGACCCCTTTAAATGTAACGTTTTTGGGATACTCTTTATATGTAATCTAATGATTTTATGTGTATGTGCTTACAATTACTTTGTTTTATGCTTATAATAGGAGGGTCAGATTTTATCTTCATTCAGGATTGATTTGATGAATAAGTAGCCTAGGGTGAGCGATTGCGATTGAAAAAATTATTATATTTAGCTTTTTTTCTTGTTTTTATAGTCATTTTTTTGTACGTAAACAATCACTGGCTGGTTGTAAGCAAGTATGAATTCGAGTCAGAAAAAGTGCCTGCCAGCTTTGATGGGCTACGCATTACGCAAATATCAGATTTACAAGATGCTCTCTTCGGCGAACATCAAGAGAAACTCATAGCAAAGGTGAAGACAACAAATCCTGACCTGATTTTTATTACAGGTGATTTAGTTGATAGTAATCGCTATGAATTGGAGCGAAGCTTACAGGCTGTTAGAGGATTAGTTAAATTAGCGGATGTCTATTATGTACTAGGAAACCATGAAGTAGCGACGAATAAAGTGAATGTAATTTATGAGGAGCTATCATCGTTAGGAGTACATATATTGTCCAATGAATCGACCGTCATTGAGCGCGACGGGGAGCGCTTGGCGATTGTTGGCATAGAAGATCCGTTATCGGGTAGAACAACGAAAGAAATGCTAAAGATAGCGACAAAAAATGTTCAACCGAATGTTCTAACGATTCTACTAGCACATCGACCAGAAGTGTTTAATACGTATGTGGAATTTGGAATTGATTTAGTATTTGCAGGACATGCACATGGCGGACAGGTTCGTATTCCTGGTATTGGCGGTCTTTACGCCCGAGGACAGGGAATATTTCCGAAATATACGGCTGGTCTTTATGAAGAAGGAACAACAACGATGGCCGTTAGTCGAGGATTAGGTAATAGTTCAGTACCTATGCGAATTTTTAATCCACCAGAAATTGTTGTCATGGAATTAAAGAAAAAATAAGCACTGCGTCATTGCTACGCAGTGCTTTCTATTTGTTTACGCTCTATACGCTTAACAAGATAGATACTTATTTCATATAAAATAATCATTGGAATTAAGATGAGTAGCTGACTAATAAAATCTGGTGGGGTAATCAAAGCAGAACCAACGCCCATCCCGATATAAGACCAGCCTCGTATTTTTTTCATGGATTCAGCCGTTAATATACCAATGGACGATAAAAAGAGGGCTACGATTGGTAATTCAAAGAGTAGTCCAAGTGGTACGGTTGTCATCACTAAAAAATGCATGTATTCATTTGCGGATACCATAACATCAAAATTAGTTGCTCCTACACTTACTAAAAATGAGTAGCTGAGTGGATTAACAATAAAATAACCGAAAGCTACGCCTGATAAAAAGAGTATAAGCATGACAGGTGCATAAAGACCGAGGAAGCGGCTTTCTTCTTCTTTTAAACCTGGCTTTACGAAGCTCCACAAAAAATGAACTAAAAATGGCATAGATAGCCCGAATGCTAGTGTTGTGGAAATCGTCATATAAAATTTGACAACCTCTAATGGCCCTAAAATAATTAGTGAATGTCCTCGTGTTACATAAGGAAACCAAATATTAATGGTAGAGAATACAATAATAAAAAATAAAATAAATACGAATAGCCCTTTAATAATTTGTTTACGCAGTTCAGTAAGATGTTCAAGTAATGATGCAATTGGGAAAAGTGGTTCATCAGCTACCACATCCTGTTCAATTGTCTCTACTGGAACTTCAACAAAAGCCTCCACAGGGGTGAGAGGCTCAGCTTCTTTCTTATCAAGTGGACTTAAATATTTTCTTTTTCCTTCTTCATATGGATCCATAGGACAACCTCCTACGAAACGTCAGATTTTTTTTCTTCTTTTTTCGCTGGATCATCCTCATCATCAATAAGCCCCTTCGTGGACTTTTTAAACTCTGCAAATGTTTTACCGACTGCGCCTCCGATTTCAGGCAATTTTTTCGGACCAAACACGATTAAAACAATGACTAAAATGATGATTAACCCAGGTAATCCAATTGCTCCAAGACCTCCCATAGTCTTGCCTCCTTTTAATAAAATGTTTATTATATCAATTGTGCCGCGGCATAATTGTTGCTGTCGCTTCGCTTTCGCACAGATAAAACCGTGTTGCTGTCGCTTCGCTTTCGCACAGATAAAACCGTGTTGCTGTCGCTTCGCTTTCGCACAGATAAATTGCCACAGGACGTGGTGTTCTTAGACTGAGTTCTTCTATTTCAGCGGGTGTCCAAACACCCGCTAAAAGAAGTTATACTAAGGAACCGCCTGATTTGCTATATTTCACAACACCCTCTGCACAGCGGTAGGCTAGCGCCCCTAAAGTACCTGTTGGGTTATAGCCACTATTGTGTGAGAAGTTTCCGGCACTCACAGCAAAAAGATTTTCTACATTCCAATGCTGCATGTAGTTATTCACAACGCCATCCTCTGGCTTTAAGCTCATAACTGTTCCGCCTGTATTATGGGTTGTTTGATACGGTACAATATTGTAATCAGTGATTTCAGCGTTGGGGACAACAATTTTGGCGCCCATTTCTTTCATAATGTCAGCTGCACGTGCTGAAATATATTTATGAAGTGCACGATCCTGATCCGTAAAGTTGTACGTCAACTGCATTAGAGGTAAGCCGTAAGCATCCTTATAAGTAGAATCAAGAGACAAATAATTTTCTTTATGTGGCATCGAAGCACCTTGTGCACCAATCCCGAATGAGCGTGTATAGTAATGAATAGATTGCTTTTTAAATTCTGATCCCCATGTTGGCGTATCAGGAGGTGTTGGGTTCGAGCCGATAGGGCGTGCACCTGTTTGTGTTAGAGCTATATTTCCACCGTGAATAAAATCTAAGTCACTATGGTCGAAATTATCACCATTATAGTCATCTAAACTTACACCGAGTGAACCTGCACCCATAAAGGTGTTATACTGCTCATCGAAGAAACCTGCTGCACCAGGTAGTATTTGATAGCAATAGTTTCTTCCAAGTGTCCCTTTTCCAGTAGCCGGATCATATCGTTCTCCAATGTTAGAGACCATCAATAGTTTGGCATTATTAAAGACATAACTAGTAAGTACAACAGCGTTTGCTGGTTGAATAAATTCTTCACCAGATATCGTATCGATGTATCGGACACCAGTTACTTTATTGCCTTTCTTTAAGATTTCAACAACATTGGAATTATAGCGTAAGTCAAAATTACCTGTTTTTAATGCAGTAGGAACAACAGTAATCTCTGCAGATGATTTGGCGCCATATTCACAGCCGAAGCGCTCGCAGAAGCCGCAATATTGACAAGCATTTATCGTTTCACCGTCAGGATTCTTATAAACTTCTGATACGTTTGCAGAAGGTACCATGTAAGGTGATAATTTTAATTTTTTTGCAGCTGTTTCAAATTGCGTAAGCATTGGTGTCATTTTCATAGGCCCAGTCGGATAAGGATTTGAACGTTTTCCGCTAAATGGATTTTTATCATCTCCGGAAATACCTGCCGTTTTTTCGAATTTATCGAAATAGGGCTCAAGTTCATCGTATGTTAATCCCCAATCCTGTAATAAATATTCAGGTCCAAGTTTATTCGCACCATAACGTTTGTCTGTTAATGTTTTAATTTGAAAATCATATGGTAAAAAGCGATACGTCATACCGTTCCAATGTGTCCCAGAGCCACCAAGCCCTTCTCCAAGTAAAAAGGAACCAAGCTGACGCATAGGCAATGCTTTCATATTGCGATTATTACGGAAGCTTACTGTTTCCTTAGAAAGGTTTTGCATTATATCGTAACGAATTGCATAACGATACTCGTCGTGGATCGTCATATAATCTTCTGTGCCGCGCTTTTGTCCGCGCTCTAAACCAACGACCTTTAAGCCTGCCTTCGAGCATTCTGCAGCGACAATGCCGCCGGTCCAACCTACCCCGACTGTTACAACGTCTACACCAGGTAATGTTTTTGCCATTTTCTAACCCCCTATTAGTGGCTACCTAATGAATTAGGCTCAATTTTTTGGAATTTCGGTTCTTCGATTTGCGTAATATACGCCATTTGATGACCAGGGAAGCCTTTCATGCGCCAGCCATCCATATTACGGTTTCCACCATATATTGGGTCAGAATAAGCACCTTCTAATGTAGCTGCACGTAATAAAGTAAAGAAGAAAGCAGATGTGACGCCACTCATTTGTACGTCGCCTTTCTGGAAGGTAGTTAAAATTTCATCCATTTGCTTAGCATCTATATCATTGAAGCTCTTTTTATAGCGATTCTGTGCTTCCGACTCTAACCTTTGAACACCTTGCTTAAAAATTTCTGCACGCGTTAAACGACTCTGATAACCTTGTGTTGGAGCACCCTCACCGAATGGTCCATGCATATATTCTTTAGAATTACTGCCATATTGCCCTGCTAACTGATGGTCGATAAAGTAAGGTACATCTAAGCCTTTTGCCCCTGGACCTAAATCGTCCTCAGGGAAAATACGTTCAGTAGCATTTGCTAAAATATTAAAATCTCTTTGATTCATAAAAAACATTTTGGCTTTTGGCGAGCCAGTCTCTTCAGTAGCAGTTCCATGCTGACCATGCTCTAGCGTGGCAGTTCCTTTACCAGGCATGTTATAGCCTACAAGACCACCTATTAATCCACCGCCGACTAATGTACCTGCCGCGATCCCTGTTGTTTTTAAAAAATTACGACGTGAAATATCTTTTTCAGGACTCATAGAAATCCTCCCCTCAAAATGTATAGAAACTATTCTTTTTTTTATAATCAGCAAAAAAAGTAAATTATAATCAGGTATCTCTGGAAAAATTTTTAATTTAATCCAACTGTGGAATCGATTTGATGTAATTGAGATGGATTGTGGATAAGTTATGTGTTAATTGTGGGTAACGTGTGGATAAACGAAAGCTACTAAGAGATCGATTACTACAGCTGAGCAAATGTCTGTGGATAATCATCGATGGGGGAGACAGCGGCAATAGAATGTTCAGCAAGTGATGATGTGCATAAATGAATAAAGGAGCTTCCCAAGTAATGGGGAGCTCCTATCATCGAAAAGGTTAGTTATTTAAGTACTTCTTGCATGGCTTCAAATAGTTGCTCGGCAGAAATAATACGCTCGCCACCGCCTTGTACCATCTGATCACTGCCACCGCCTTTCCCGTTAACGAGTGGCAATGCTTTTGCAGCAATGTCCTTCATACTTTTCTCAACTTTTGCACCACGTGCTGCGACAAACTGAAGCTTGTCTTCATTTTCTGAAACGAGTAAAACGATCGCTTCTGTCTGCTCAGCGACAGTAGTTCTAGCTAATTTTTGAAGCTCTTGCATAGTACGCTTAGTAAAGGCTGCAGTAATAATACGTCCTTTACTAGAAACTAGCGCTTTTGCTTCATAATTTAGTAGCTCCTCTTTTGCTACCACGAGTGCTTTTTCTGTATTTTTCTGTGTTGTTAAGACTTTTGTAAGTGCTGTAGCTGCTTCCGCTTCAGGTACACTCAATTGTCTTGCAACGTCAGCTAATACTTTCTTTCGCATGGCAAGCTCCACTAAAACTCGATGACCACAGACAAAAGAGACACGAATATTGCCTTTCATTTTTTCAGTGCCAAGGATTTTTATCGCACATACTTGTCCTGTGGATGTTGGGTGGGTACCGCCACAACCGTTGTAATCAAAATCAGGAATAATAACAAGTCGAATATCTCCTGTGACGGCTACCTCTTTACGAAGGCTATAGTTCTCAAGTTCTTTTTCTGTAATCCATTGCGTTTCAATTGGAAGATTCTCTAGAATAATTTCATTGGCGCGGGCTTCTGCGGCCACAAGCTGTTCTTCCGTTAAGGCATCTACGGCAATATCAATTGTGACCTGCTCACTACCTAAATGGAAGCTAACAGTTGGTGCATCAAAAAGCTCAACAAAAGCCGCTGTTAAAATATGCTGACCTGCATGCTGCTGCATATGATCGAAGCGTCGTTGCCAATTCAATTTACCATGCACTTCTCCAGCTAAATTTGAAAAGTCGCCTTGAATATAATGACGAATTTCATCATTAATTTTCTCAACATCGATGACCTCGATATCATTTAAAGTACCTGTATCATGAGGTTGTCCGCCTCCTGTTGGATAAAATGCAGTATTTGATAGCACCACGTAGTTACGGCAATCTATATCGGTTCCTTTATTGACAACTGTTGCATTAAATTCACGTAGCATAACGTCTTGATAATATAGTAGTTCTTTCAAGAATTAGCCTCCTCCTTTATGTAAAGTATCCTTAAGAGAATCACATCTCTCAATTATTTTATTTTCATTTTGGCATAATTACTTTCAAGTGTATACGAGTTTTCTAGTTGACCCATGCTGAATTTGATTTAATATATAAAAGAACAGGTTAACTAAAAGGAGATCATACAATGGAAATTACACAATTCTCAATGGAAGAAATTTTAGATCCAACAAACATTATTGAAGGTAAGCGTTATGAATTTATTTTAGATGTAGATATTGATGAAGAAGATGAGCTTTATCATGAAGCAGGAATTGAGCTTCGTGTACTAATTGCTGAAAAAGGTGAAGAGCCATTTATTTTAAATTACTTCATCCTAGAAAAAGCTAAAGGTGAGTATTTAGATTTTGCACTAGAGGATGAAGAGCTAGAAGAGATTTTAGCATTTTGCAAAGAGGAAATTGCAAAAGCATAGTATGCTCGTGTAAAAGCCTTTCCAACAAAAATTAATATTTTTTCCTTTGATAAAATTCCGCTTTTCTTTCCGTAGTCAGGCACGAGGTACATTGGTGTACTCTTGTTTGTCTCCTGGGAGTCTATGCGGAATTTTACTTTACATCAATAATAGCTAATTAAGAATTATTTAAGATTGGTGAAATATTCGTGTTGTGTTCAAGTGCTAAACTAAGTTTAAGATTATTTTTAAGTTTATCACTAACGCGGCTCATCGGACACATCGCGCCTAGGAAAGCGCCCAGCCGGAACGGAAATCAACCCTATGGTGAAGAGCCGATTTTTAAACGAAGAGGTGTTCTATGTCAGTTTATACACATTCAATAATGGTAGCTTTTTTAATAACAATTTTCGCATCCTTTGTGCTATTTGTACCCTGGCTAATTTATACGTATCGGAAATATGGCTACTTATCTGTATCCAAAACGATTATTACGTTCTCATTTATTTTTTACTTCTTATCGGCTTTATGTTTAGTCTTATTGCCTTTCCCAGAAACACGAGATACTTGCTCTCTACAAGCTGCAGATACAGTCCATTATAATTTACATCCTTTTCAATTTGTCACTGATATTTTAAAGGATAGTGGGATTGTTCTGACGAATCCATCAACGTGGGTGTATATACCGAAGCAACCTGCTTTTTACCAGGCATTCTATAATTTCTTACTGCTCATGCCTTTTGGTGTATATTTGCGTTATTTTCTTAAAAAAAGAGAGTACTGGAAGCGTGCATTTTTATATAGCTTTTTGCTAACATTGTTTTATGAGGTAACCCAATTTACGGGAATTTATGGCATCTTTAATTGTGCGTATCGAATTTTTGATGTGGATGATTTAATGCTTAACAGTGTTGGTGCACTATTAGGATTCTTTTTAGCTCCTGTTGTGTGGGCGCTGTTTCCTTCGCATGAAGAGGTAGCGGCTAAGGCAGCAGAAATGGTCGAAAAAGATATCGTCAAGCCATTATCTATTTTGTTAGCACTAGCAATGGATTTGATTATCGCACAGTTCATTTTGTTCTTCGTGGGTGTCGTAACAGGTTATAGTGATATGTTCGAATTTTTAGTAAAAATTGCTTTGTATATGTTGCTATTTGGTGTTGTTCCAAGCTTTACAAATGGGGCAACATTAGGGATGAAATTTATGCGTTTTACAATGGTCAGTGAAAACGGCAAAAGTATCATAAGTCAATCTTGGCGCCGTTGTGTTGCTATTCTCGTAGTAGTATGTGTTTCGAAAATAATAACAACTTTTGGTCATATTCAATTAGATATGGATTCACCATTTTATGTACTGCAAATTGTCATTACGTTGCTAGCCTTTATTGCGAATTTTGTTCTAACGATGGTCATTGCTATTCATGTAATACGTGTCATCGTAAGTGGAGGTAAACGCCGTTTTTATATGGACTATTATGCAGGCTTACTAGCAACGAGAAAAAAATAAGGGGGATTGTTGGATGAAATACGTAATTATCGGAGGAGATGCTGCCGGAATGTCAGCAGCAATGGAAATTTATCGAAATGTACCAGGAGCAGAGATTACATCTGTAGAACGTGGATTTATTTATTCATATGGGCAGTGTGGCTTGCCCTATGTTGTAGATGGGCGTATTTCATCGACAAAGCGTCTTATAGCAAGAGATGTAGAAACGTTTCGTGATAAGTATCGTATTGATGCCCGTGTTGGTCATGAGGTTAACGGAATTGATGTAGACAAGAAGCTTGTTTTTGGAACACAGTCGTCTGGGGAATCATTTGAAATTCCTTATGATAAGCTACTGATTGCAACAGGCGCGGATCCTATTATGCCAGTGGAAAAGGGCTCAGATTTAACTGGGATACACACGGTGAAAACAATACCTCAGCTAGATGATTTACTAGCCGATTTAACGCCAGATATAGAAAATGTAACAATTATAGGTGCAGGCTATATTGGACTAGAGATGGCTGAGACGATTCATGCTTGCGGCAAAAAAGTGAGATTAATTCAACGAGGTAGCTATGTAGCTAGGATTCTAGATGAAGAACTTGCACAACATGTTCATGAGGAAGCGAAAAAGAATGATATCGAACTTGTGCTAAATACAAAAGTAGAGGCGTTTGAGGGGAATCACCGTGTTGAGCGTGTGATGACGGACAATGGCACATATGATACGGATTTAGTCATTATGGCTGTGGGAATTAAACCGAATACACAATTTTTAGAGGGAACAGGCATAGCACTAGCTAAAAATGGTGCAGTCATCGTCAATCGACATTTAGAGACATCTGTTGAAAATATTTATGCTGCGGGCGATTGTGCAACGCATTTTAATATTGTGAAAGAACGTTTAGATTATATACCTCTTGGCACGACAGCTAATAAGCAAGGTCGTTTAGCGGGACTCAATATGTCGGGCAAGTTTGCGCCGTTTCGTGGGATTGTAGGTACTTCGATCTTAAAGTTTTTCAATTTAACGATTGCCACGACTGGTATTAATGAGCGCAATGCTAAAGAGCTAGGTTTTGAATATGAGGCATTTAAATTGTCTGCGCGTCATATTGCAGGATATTATCCAGGTGCTCAACGGATGTTTATTAAAATTGTTGTTCGTAAACGAGATCAAAAACTTTTAGGGGCACAAATTGTTGGACCAGCAGGTGTGGATAAACGGATCGATGTGTTTGCGACAGCCTTATACAATAAAATGACATTACCAGATTTACTAGATTTAGATTTAGATTTAGCCTACGCGCCTCCATTCAATGGTGTTTGGGATCCTCTGCAGCAGATTGCCAGAAAAAATGCGCGATTATAACATAGGGGGTAATTAGATATGAACATTTACGACATTCAAGTTGCTCTAGAAGATGGTGCTGAATATAGCTTAGATCGTTATAAGGGTAAGGCAATGTTAATTGTTAATACGGCTTCCAAATGTGGTTTTACACCGCAGTTTGAAGAATTAGAGGGTCTATATAAAAAATATCAGGATGAAGGCCTTGTTATTCTTGGCTTCCCATCAAATCAGTTTAAGCAAGAAGTTGCGACCGCTGAGGAAGCGGCATCACAATGTCGTTTGACATATGGGGTGACGTTCCCGATGCATGAAATAGTAAAGGTCAATGGTAAAGAGGCACACCCTATTTTTGAGCATTTGACATCCCATTCAAAAGGCTTTCTCGGCAACAGTATAAAGTGGAATTTCACAAAATTCCTTGTGAGTCGTAATGGTGAAGTCGTTGGACGCTATGGATCAGCTGATAAACCAAGTAGCTTTGAGGATGATATTAAAAAAGTATTAGCATAAAAAAGATAGAGGAAGGATTCACGCACAAGTTTGTGTGTGAATCCTTTTTTTGCTCTTTGAAAGGTGGAGATGTCGATAAAATTCAGAAGTTGGGGGATAAAACATGAAAGTTAGTAGATAAAATTCAAAAGTTGGTAGATAAAACGTGAAAGTTGGTAGATAAAATTCAAAAGTTGGGTGATAAATCCCAAAAGTGTTCCGGTAAGACTCAAAAGTTGGATGACATTTTGTTAAAACGTATGTCATGTGGATCAGTTGATTGGAGTAGAGAAAAGTAAGAGGATTCACGCACAAGTTTGTGTGTGAATCTTTTTTTGCTCTTTGAAAGGTGGAGATGTCGATAAAATTCAGAAGTTGGGTGATAAAACATGAAAGTTAGTAGATAAAATTCAAAAGTTGGGTGATAAATCCCAAAAGTATTCCGATAAGACTCAAAAGTTGGATGGCATTTTGTTAAAACGTATGTCATGTGGATAGGTTGATTTAAGGTTGTTGTAAGCTTGCGACAATTTTGTTGTAAGTTTGGGGTCGTATACTAAAGTCAGAAAGAAGAGGTGAGCGTTTATGACGCCATTATTAAAGGTACAAAATGTAGAAAAAACTTACGGCAAAGGCGCAAATACATTTACAGCGCTATCGAATATATCATTTGAAGTAGAAAAAGGAGAGTTTGTTGGTGTAATGGGGCCTTCAGGGGCTGGAAAATCGACGCTACTAAATGTGTTAGCGACAATTGATACACCGACGACTGGTGAAATCATTATTGGTGATACAAACTTAGCGCGCATGAAGGATGCAGAGTTAGCAGATTTTCGTCGCGACAATCTAGGTTTTATCTTCCAAGACTATAACTTACTCGATTCTCTAACAGTTCGTGAAAATATCGTACTGCCACTTGCGATTGCAAAAGTGCCAACAAAAGCAATTAACGCAAAGGTAGAACGCATAGCTACACTGTTTGGGATAAAAGAGTTACTCGATAAATACCCATACCAAATTTCTGGTGGACAAAAACAACGTACAGCATCATCACGTGCATTAGTTACAGAGCCGAAATTAATTTTTGCGGATGAGCCGACTGGTGCTCTTGATTCAAAATCAGCAACAGACTTACTTGAAAGTTTAAGTGATTTGAATAATTCTCAAGCGTCCACTATTATGATGGTTACGCATGATGCATTTGCAGCAAGCTTTTGCCAGCGCATTCTATTCATTCAGGATGGACAGCTTTCTAAGGAAATTCATCGTGGTACTCAAACGAGAAAGCAATTCTTCCAAGAGATTTTACAGGTGCTTGCTGGCATCGGAGGTGGAGTAAATGACGTTATTTAGTTTAGCGCGTAAAAATATTCAGCGTAATTTGTCGAACTACTTTTTATATATCGCTTCGATGGTTTTTAGTATCGTCATCTACTTTACGTTTGTAACATTAAAATATAATGATGATATTTTAGCCTCACAACAATTTTCACAGCAAATTAAAGGCTTGATGAGTGGATCATCTGTTGTGTTGTTATTCTTTATCGTCATCTTTATTGCGTATTCCAATTCGTTTTTTATGAAAAAACGAAAAAAGGAAGTAGCACTTTACTCGCTATTAGGTGTACGTAAGCAGAAAATCGGCTTAATGCTCTTTTTTGAGAATTTAGTGATAGGTTTTGTCTCTTTAGTACTAGGGATTGTTCTTGGATTCTTTATGTCACAAGGGTTATTAATGATTTTAGTACGTTTAATGGGCTTTGAGGTTGTAGGAAATTTAACATTTTCCCCTGAGGCTCTAGTAAATACAACATGGATTTTTGCACTACTATTTTTATTCACATCTTTACAAGGCTATCGTGTCATCTATCAATTTAAATTGATTGACCTGTTCCATGCTGAGAAGCAAGGAGAGAAAATTCCACGTGCATCATTCATAGCAGCTATACTTGGGACAGCGTTACTTGCATTTGGTTATTATACAGCGTCTGAAGATATCTTTACGAGTAACATTTGGAGATTCTTCACAGTTCTAGGTACTCCACTTATGGTTATAGGTGTGACAATTGCAGGGACATATTTATTATTCCATAGTGTTAGCGTATTTGTGTTAACCGCGTTGAAAAAAGCAACTTCTTGGTCATGGAAAGGCTTGAATTTAATTGGTGTATCACAATTATTGTACCGTATTCGAGCAAATGCTAAATCTCTTTCAATCATCGCTATTTTAAGTGCGACAACGATCACAGCAGGTGGCGGCGTTTTCGGAATGTACTACAATGCGGAAGCCAGTGTACGTCAAGCGCTACCTAATACATTTATGTGGAAGGGCGATACGATAAAATTCTCTCAAGAAGACGTCTTATACAACGAATCGCTTTCTGTAAAAAATTTACGCGTGGATAATGAATTTTCGTTTTTTGAATATACATTATTAAAGGAATCTGACTATAATCGTCTAGCAAAATTGCAGGGGAAAGATGAACAACTGCACATTGCAAATGGTTCAACAGTTTTACTTGATGCAAGCTTCGATGAACGTTTTTCACATGATTTTACGGGTGAAGAATTTAAATTGGAGAACGGGGAATCATTCCATGTTGATAAAATGTATACAGAGAGTGTATTAAACTATGTTGGAGCTGGTACAGTCCTCGTTGTAAATGATAAAGTGTTCGCTGCAACAAATGCAGAAGGTGTTAAAATACAGGTAGTTGGTATGGATAATGACTTGAAGCAACAGGCTATTTCAAAGGAAATTTACAATCAACTATCTACTGAACAGCAAGAAGGGTTTTCAAGTGTTCCGCAAAGTTATGAGGCAGGTTTAGCTACTGTAGGATCACTATTATTTGTTGGAAGCTTTTTAGGATTAGTATTTTTAGCAGCGACAGGAAGTATTATTTACTTCAAAGTTTTAACCGAGGCAGAGGAAGATCAACCTAAATATGCAATTTTAAATAAAATCGGTGTTAACAAAAAACAAATATTAAAAACAGTCGCAGGGCAGGTTGCCGTTATTTTTAGTGCACCACTCGTTGTCGGCATCGTCCATAGTGCATTTGCGCTACTAGCCTTTTCACAGCTATTTAGTATGGATATAACTAAACCAGTAATACTGTGGATGATTGCGTATTCAGCAATTTACGGCATATATTATATCTTTACAGTTCGTTCATTCTATAAAATTATTAGACAGGGGAATTAATATGAAAAAGGTTTTCTTAGGTATAGGAGCATTGTTCTTATTGTTCGTAGCAGGACTTGTTGTTCTGATGACCGTTGATTTTAACCGTTTAAATAAAGAAGCATACTATGTTCATATCACTACTGATGGTGAAGTAAAGGAATATAAGTTAGATAGTGGAGAAATTATGAAATCGTATTGGTACGAGATACCTGCTTATGACGAAAACGGTAAAGAGCAAACATTAAAGTTTTCAGCTCAGAAAAATTTACGACAAGATGCTTACATGAAGCTTTATGTAAAAAAAGAAACGGAAGTTACTTCATATGATGAAGTGAAATTCGACGAGCTACCTGCAAAAGTACAGGAGCTAATGAAGAAATAACAAGAAGGAGTAGTCCCTAGTATCGGGCTACTCCTTTTTTTCTTCTTGTAATTGAATGCTGACAGTTGTCCCTTGTTGTTCTTCAGAGGTAATATTTACAGTTCCTCCGTGCGCTTCAATAATATCTCTAGCAATAGCAGTACCTAACCCAGTACCATGTGTTTGCTCAGTATTTGTACCTCGATAATAGCGCTCAAAAATATGTTCAAGATCATCTGCGGCAATGCCGTTACCGTTATCAGAAATCGTAATAGAACGATCATCAACAAGAACATTGACTGCAACATCAGAAGGATTATGGAGCAATGCATTGTGTAAAAAATTCATCACCGCTCTTCGCATAAAGTGCTCGTCAATGTGATGCTTGATGACTTCTTTAGTTGCATTAAATTCAATATTAGCCTGCTCATATTGTGGAGTATTAAGTGTATCAATAACGATTTCGCGAATAAATTGCACCATATTTACCTCGGTTAAGCTTAGGGGAAGCTGCTGATGTCTTAATCGCATAGTTAAATTTAAATCATCCAATAAATCTTGCATATGCAATGATTGTTTTTCGATAATCTGAGCATATTCCGTTTGTTCATAAGGAGTTGATTTTCCATCATTCAGTAGCTCCGCATAACCACGAATTGAGGCAAGAGGTGTTTTCATATCGTGTGACACATTACTGATCCATTCCTCGCGCATCATCTCTAATCTTTTACGTTCCTGCTCATGTGCAGCAAGCTCTCTCGATACTTCATTTAAATTTTCAAAAACTGGTTTGTAAACACCACCAGGCATTTTACTAGGCATATGCTCACGATTCTTTAAATGACGAATACGTTCAATCATTGCATGTAGAGGTTTGGTCAACGTACGACCGAAAAGCCATCCAACTAGTGTAGCTACTAATAGGTCGGCAATAACAATGAATAATCCAAACTTGCCAATAAATTGTAATACTGATGAGCCAGAAAAGTGCATGACTAATCTTGTAATACCACTACCCTTAATACCAATAAGATAACTAACATCATCTTTACTGCCTACATACACCGTAGTGTCACCATCAAACTCTTTATATTTATATACTTGAATTAAATCGATGGGTGCATAATGGGATTGAGCCTCATCTGGTGCAAAATGAGATTCAAGGACCTGACCATTAACATCAAGTAATTGAATCCAAGCATTTCGCTGATGTAAGTGTTGCAGCCCCTCTTCATTTACTGAAGGCGTACCATTATTAATTTCAATATACTTCTGGAAGTCCCGGACAAAGCTTTCCTCTGTAGTTGCCTGTACACCATCATAATCATTTGATAGTTGATAAGTGAGAAGCCCGACTAGAATGGCCGTATTGACGAAAATGACAATAATAACAATAGACAGCACAGACAGAAGGAATCTAGCTGTTAATTTCCATTTCATGCTTGCTCCTCTTTTGGAACGACAAATTTATAGCCAAGCCCTTTTACAGTTGTAATATACATAGGTTTTGATGCATCATTTTCAACCTTTTCACGCAGACGTCGAATATGCACCATCACGGTATTGTCTGAGCCGAAAAAGTCCTCTCCCCATACACGTTCAAACAGAGTTTCTTTACTTAAAATTCGATTAGGATTGTTCATAAAGCAAGCCATCAAGCCGATTTCCTTCGCCGTTAGCTCTAATAAAATGCCGTCCTTATGTACCTCCGTTTCATCCCCATTAAGCAAGAATGGACCAACTTGAATCGATTTCGCGGAAGTTACTGGCGCTGCTTCCTGCGTTTGATAACCAGCTCTGCGAAGCTGTGCTTTCACACGATAGGCGACCTCTTTAGGACTAAAAGGTTTCGTAATATAATCGTCCCCTCCGATCGCAAGTCCTAAAATTTTATCAATTTCCTCATTTTTCGCTGACATGAAAAGCACCGGCACATGCGACACTTCTCGAATACGTCGACATAAATCATAGCCCTCGCCATCAGGAAGCATCACATCAAGAAGTACAATATCGGGTTGTGTCTGTTGAAAGCTCGTCCAAGCTTCTTGAATGGAGCCAGCTGTATGAATTTGCTTATAACCTTCTTTTTGTAGGCTGACTTTTAGAAGGTTTGCTAAATCTGCCTCATCATCCACCACTAGAATAGTTGGTTCTTGCATTGTTCACACGTCCTTTCTTTTTTATTATTGTAAATCGTCATTAGAATTTTAAGAATAGTGTATAGCTAATAAGTTTAGCAGTAGCGCGATAAAAAATTCCTTATAACCCTAAAAAGATTCTTCAATATAACGTGGAGTTGATTACCGTTCCGAATGAGCACTTGGATCAAAAAGATGTTGGTCACGAAGGCGTTATCACAGGACGTAATCTTCTTAGCCTTCGTTCCTCTACTTGCTCGCTCCAGGATCTCATTTGTGACACTGGTCGCCAAGTCTTCATTCCAATCAACTCATATAGATGGTACATGTTTTAACAAATTTCATCCCTGATTTTTTGTGATGAGTCCTAAAGAAGTTTGATCTAACTAATCAGAATAGAGTCGTGGGTGATAAATTTCCTTAAGAAGTGGCCATCTTAGCTTGGGATCTTCAAACAGATTGAAGTTCCTTATGTGACTCATTATAAATGAAACTTGCTTGAAAGAGGAGATTGAAACATTACTGAAGGTTTTTTAAGGAATCATCATTCTTCACAGAAATAGTTGAGAGTTTTAGTGACTGAGTTTCGATATAGTTAGTGAAGAAGCTTTTTCAAATAAACATAAAGGGGGCGAAATGGTGAGATGCACATCTAAAAACTTCATAAGCCGTTTACAAAGCCAAAAAGAAGATGCGCTTGAGTATGTAATTGAACATTATTCTGGCTTCGTACATGCGATAGCATATAAAATTCTTTCCGGTATTAATAAAGATTCTATTGATGACTGTGTTAATGATGTATTCCTAGCCATTTGGCAAAATGCAAAGCAATTTAAGGGCGAATCAGAGGATTTCAAAAAATGGATAGGGATGCTGACAAAATATAAAGCCATAGATTTATTCCGTAAGCTTGAAAAACAACAGCAAAGAGAAAAAGGAGACGAGGAGCTCTTGCAAAAGCCTGATATAAAAGATATACAGCAGGAGCTTTTGAAAAAGGAGCAACGAAACGATTTACTAATGGCTATTAGTCATTTGGAAAATATTGATCGAGATATTTTTATGATGAAGTATTATTTGCAATTAACGAATCCTGAGATAGCAGAAGCGCTACATTTATCAAAAGCAGCCGTAGAAAACCGACTTTATCGAGGGAAGAAGAAGCTAGCATCAACAATACAGTTGAAGGAGGCATTTATATGACTAAAAGTTATAAAGAGTGGCTGGACCTGGATGTGGATCAAATTGAACCAATCGAATTATCTGGACAACGAAAAATGAACCTTAAACAAACGGTTTTAAAGAAGCAAGCAACAAGAAAGCGTATGCCAAAATGGGTGCGTCATATAGCAGCGGCAGCAATAATTGGCATCAGCATGGTAACTACCGTAAGTATTGCTTTTCCAACATTTGCTTCACAAATTCCGTTTATGAAAAACATCGCTAGCTATTTTGATAATAAAAATACTATGCTTGAGAATTTTGATAGTTATGCAACGGAAATTGGACAGGTTCATTCTAGTAATGGCTTATCTATGATGATAGAAAATGCTGTGTATGACGGTACATCACTGACAATTTCTTTTGCACTTGAAACAGATAAAGATTTAGGAGATTCTCCGTTTATAGAAGGAGATTTCATGGATATCAAAGGAGCTGTGGGTGGTGGAGGAAGTAGTCGACTTGAAAAGATAAGTGATAATAAATATGTAGGATTAGCAAATACAACACCTTATTTTGATAAAGAGGCACCAGATGAATTAGAAGTAACATGGAAACCAGAAGCTTTTCTAAACGTGAATAACGATACAAAAGTGGAAGGGGATTGGGCATTTAATTTTAAGGTTTCTAAGTTAGCAGGTGAGCTACAGCTAGTCAATGAAACTGTTTCAAACTATGATGTCACAGCTCGATTTACGGCCCTTGAAAAAAATGATATGTCTACTGTTATTAATTTTGATTATGAAGCAAACCCAGAAGTTATAAAAAAGTGGCCGGAAGTTACAGTTCAATTTGATGAACTACGAGATAATTTAGGCAATACGTATGTGGTAAATGGAAATGGTGCTTCAAGTCGCGACGGTGGTATTTCTTATAAATCAAGTGCTACTGTCCAGGCTATCAATCCAACTGCTACATCCATTACATTTGTTCCTGTTATTTATTTCTCCTTGGGCTCAGGAAAAGGCTCGGAATTAAAAGAGATGGATCCTGTGACAATCCCATTAAATTAACAGTACCCGTTGAAAACGTATGAAGATTGACCATGTGAAATTCGCACTAAGATATTAAATATCCACAAAATATAATAAAGATAGACGAAAGGGTTTTTGTGCCATCAAAAAGCACAAAGACCCTTTATTATTGTAAATTATCATTAAAATTTTAAATACATTTGTACGAGTCTGAGCTTTTTTATGTTAAATGGTTGAAAATGCTTAAAATAAACGGCATAATTTTCCATGTGCTCAATAACCATTCTATTGGACTAAAATCATGCATTTAGTTATATAAAAAATACAATGAGAAAGACGGATTTCAATTTTTCCATACATACGATTAATGACATTTTCCTCGAAATGGCAGGAACTATCAAACTTGATGTCGAAATTAAGTTTTACAATCGACAAATCACTACAAAAATTTATATAAAGCATTAACAAAAATCCGTATACATAAAATAAAAAACAGGAGCGTGACGAAAGAAATGACAAGCGAATTGCAAATGCTAGAAAAAGAAGGAATACAAAGCGAAGATCTTGTACAGCAGGCGCAAGCCGTCGAAACATTATTCGTAAATGAGTTCATAGATGGTATTTTAGATCCACAACAGAAAATGCTTGGACCTGTCAAAGACGGTGGCACAATTATTGCTAATACGACGCCAGGCTGCTGGGGCCCGATGCTAACACCAACGATTCGTGGTGGGCATGAAGTAACAAAGCCTGTATTTGTAGAAGGGGCAGAGGTAGGAGACGCCATTGTTATTAAGATTAAATCAATCCAGGTAACATCAATAGCAACAGCATCTGGGCATGATGAGGCAATTTTGGATCGATTTATTGGGGACCCGTTCGTATCAGTAAAGTGTCCAGGCTGTGGTAAGCTTCATCCTAGTACAGTTGTCAAAGGGATAGGTCGGCAGGCCATTCGCTGTTCGACATGTGATACAGAAACATCACCTTTTAACATGACGAATGGTTATACTATGGCGTTAGATCATAAAGGTAATATTGGTGTGACTGTTGGGCGAGAAGGGGCTCGCCGTATTGCACTTGATGCTAAAAATTATATGCGTACACCTGAAAATTCTGTGCAAAATCCTGCGGTTGCATTAGCACCAAGTGATTTGATTGGTGTTATGGCAAGAATGCGACCTTTTTTAGGGCAGCTTGGAACGACACCTTCAAAGGCGATGCCAGACTCCCATAATGCTGGTGATTTTGGTTCGTTTTTAATCGGTGCGCCACATGAATATGCATTTACGCAGACTGAATTAGATACACATCGTACAGATGGCCATATGGATATAAGCCGTGTTCGTGAGGGGGCAACAATTATTTGTCCAGTAAAGGTTCCGGGCGGTGGTGTGTATATTGGTGATATGCACGCAATGCAAGGGGACGGAGAAATTGCAGGACATACAACGGATGTTGCTGGTATTGTTCAACTTCAGGTAAGTGTGTTAAAAAAAGTAGCTTTGGATGGCCCTGTTTTATTGCCAAATACAGAGGATTTACCTTATACGGCTAAACCTTTTACAAAGGAAGAAAAACGTCGTGCACGTGAGCTTGCTGAGGAATTCGGCGTGAAACAAGTGGAGGAAGTATTCCCTGTATCAATTGTTGGCTCCGGAACATCATTAAATGAAGCAACAACTAATGCTATAAGTCGTGCTGCAAGGCTTTTTGAGATGAGCGAGCCGGAGGTTATGAATCGAGCGACGATTACAGGCTCGATTGAAATCGGCCGTCATCCAGGAGTTGTAACAGCAACCTTCCAAGTACCTAAAACAGCACTGAAAAAAGCACGAATTTATAAGCCAGTGAAAAAACAATATGATTAAATGTAAGCCCAAAAGTCCGAAAAGAAAGCAAACTAGAAAATTTCATAGTTTGCTTTTTTGTGTTATAGGTGAAAAAACTATTTTTGCATCTGCCGCTACGCTTTCGATGCAGAAAAAAATCCGTCAATTTTGACGGATTTTTTTTGTAACTATTTTGTTGGTCGCTCGTCTACTGTTGTGAGAATGCTTTTTCTCGATTGTATTGGTGAATGATGTATAGCTTTTTTAGTTGTGCGTACTATGGCGCTAGCTTTGGGTTGGCGTAGGCAATGAGCTATTTGTGACAATACGTATGGGCTACCAACTTATGAGTGATTGTCCAAAGGGCTCATTTGCTGCTCTCCTTTTAAACAGCAAATTTAATCTTTCCCATCTTGAGGTATTTGACCTTTAGATGGCTTTTTTTATGCGTTGTAGTTAAAGTTTTCGATTTTACGCGAATATTTTTGTTGTCATTTCTTTTATCCATATCACGATTTCTTTAGCATATGTTGGATAAGATTTGTTATATTGAAGAAAGAGTGATTAAACTTTTAGGCAAGTATTTTACATGATAGGGGAAGATCTTTGTTGGTTGAATTTGATGGGGGGCTCCAGTAGCATGCTGTTGGATTGTGATGAGCGGTTATTCATGACATATAAACAAAGTGGTGAAAAGGGTGCTGAAAAGTTACTTTCAAAATGGTTAGAAGCAGAGATTGATTCACCAGTAGACCCGAAAATTCTAGGTACTGCACTTTCACCGAGTTTATTTTTAGTGAATGAGGAAACAGCGATGAATATTGCGTTTTCAACTGCACGAAAATATTGGGGTCGTGTAACGACAGATATGCAAACTTTTTTTAATAACCATGGTTTGGATACTAAATTTGTTAATGAACGTCTCAATGCCTTTTTTTATACGCAAAAAGGCAAGGAGACCTTTTTTGAGCAGCTTTTTGCACAGCATACAATGGACTTAGAGCGATTAATCTGGCTAATTTTCGGGAAACGAATGCAAATTACAATGCCAGTTAACGAACTACAAACTATATTTTTATATAAATTTGAAAATGAATATTTTGTGCATATGATTTATAAAGAAGAAGCCCAATTTTGGCATTGGCTTTTCATAAAAAAAGTTTATTCACTATTTATCCACAAACCATTAGAACAATTCACATTTATCCATGAAATGATGGGGCATATTGAGCAATCTACAAGAAAAACTTGTGTACATGTGGATAACTTTGTGAATAATTATAGAGAAACTCTTGATAAGTGTATAACTTATGTGGATAACCGTAATTCTACTTGCTTGGCTAAAAAACAGTTACATCTTTATCAAATTGTAACGTACTATCGTTTATCGCAAGGGGATTATCGTTGTGTTAAAGCGCTAATTACTTCCTTTGAAGCGGATTGGCGTTATTCAATGTATGCACTGACAGAGAAAGAAAAAGTTCTCATTGCCTATCTTCTGTTTCATATAGCACATCAGGAGCAGAATCCTGAAACTGTTATTCACTACGGAGAGTATTTATTAGAAGATGAACGACTTAATAATTACGCGATAGAGATTTTGTTGGAGTATAAGGACTTATTGCCGAATCGTAAGCCAACACCTCCGGCCATTATTAAAAATTATGAACTTAATTTTTTAGAAAACTTGTATGCAGTATTGCTTGATCATTATGTAAAAATGGGGCGTTATCAAGAAGGGCTCCTGCTTTTAAAGGAACATGTACTAGCATCCAATAAAAAAATACATGCCTCTTTAGTACAGGGGAACTATAGTAATGAGCAATTTATTGCGATTGAGGCATCAGTTCAGCAGGATATTGCTCTCCATGTGAATAACTCATTACAGCATATTGGCTTGTCTGTGGAAGAATGGCGCCGACATTATCGTCAGCTAGAAACGCCTTGCTATTTGGTAGCACAGAGCGCATCCTTGCATATGCTCAATATTTTAAAAGTTTTATTTGTGACGGAACAGTATGAGCTGTTTGAAAAATTAATGGAAATTTATAAAAAATATTTACTTATTGATGACCATTTTGAAAAGCTACGAGTCTTTATAAGTGCATATGTTTAACTTACTCCAGCGGGTGTACAAACATCCGTACCTGTCGCTACGCTTTCGGCACAAAAAACATCCGCTAAAATAGAGGAACTCAGTCTAAGAACGCCACGTCCTGTGGCAATTTATCTGTACGAAAGCAGTAGCAACATGGTTTTATCTGTGCGAAAGCGAAGCGACAGCAACACGGTTTTATCTGTGCGAAAGCGAAGCGACAGCAACACGGTTTTATCTGTGCGAAAGCGAAGCGACAGCAACAACAACAACAACAGCACACGACTGAGTGACCAACATCTTGCCGAGGCATAATTGATTAGAAATAAAAAAAGTGTCTAATGTGTTTTTTTTATAACATTAGACACCTTTTTTATTTCGTGTAGTTGGCCTACGATATTATTCTAAAACCCCTTTGTCCTTTAAGTCAGCAATTTGCTCGACACTATAGCCAAGTGAAGACAACACTTCTTCATTATGCTCTCCAAGCTTTGCACCGACATGCTTGTACTGAGGCTTAACACCGTCAAACTTAAAAGCAGATGCAATTTGTTTTTGCGTAGTACCGTCGCTTTTGGGAATATCAACAATCATATCACGAGCCCTAAGCTGAGGATGCTCGCATGCTTCTGGGAAAGTTAATACTGGTTCGACACATCCCTCGAAATCCTCGTTAAATACTTCAAGCCATTCTTCGTAAGTCTTCGATAAAAATGCATCATGGACAGCTTCTTTAAAACGAATTTGTGTGTAGTATGAATCATTAAAAGTATTATCAATGAGCTCAGGAATATCAAGCGCTTCACAGAGTAATCTGCGGAATTGAGGCTCAAGACTTCCTACCGAGAAAAATCGGCCGTCCTTTGTTTTGTAAAAGTCATAGTAGCTACCACCATTTAAAATTTCTTGCTCAGGCTGAGGTACACGACCACCGCCAATATAGGCAGATCCATACATAGCATTGAGTGAAAATACAGCATCGGTCATGCTTATATCAATATATTGTCCTTCACCTGTTTTTTCACGATGTAAAGCAGCAGCGAGTACTCCGATTGCTGAATGCATCGTGCCCCCAGCCATATCAGCAAGCTGAATACCCATTGAGACAGGTTTTTTATCTTTATGACGTGAATAATCAAGTATGCCTGCTAATGATAAATAGTTATTGTCATGTCCCGGCCGATTGCTATATGGTCCAGTTTGTCCATAGCCTGTAATAGCACAATAAATAACCTTAGGATTTACTTCTTTTAGAGCTTCATAGCCGATGCCAAGTCGTTGCATGACACCAGGCCGAAATCCTTCGATAATTATGTCGTACTCTTTCACGAGTGACTTAACAATTTCTATAGCTTCAGGCGATTTTAAATTTAATGTTAATGACTTTTTAGAACGATTCAAATGTTGATGAATATACGCCTCATGATCATCGTCGTAAGGAGGCATAATACGTGTTAAATCTACGCGCTTTGATGATTCAACGTGAATAACTTCGGCACCAAGATCAGCAAATATCATTGTCGCCATTGGTCCCGGTAGTAATGCAGAAAAATCGAGAATTTTTAACCCCTTTAAAATACCCAAATCTCCCAACCCCTTTTTGTGTAGGCTACATTGTATTCAAGAATGCATTGTAGCGCTTTTCTCATAATCCCCATTTTGTGAAAAGCATGTATCACCTCTGTATTAATACAGGGTGGTTATAAATTATCAGTATTATAACAGAAGAATTGATGGCTTGACTATGTTAAATTTTATTATAAAATATTTAGTTGAAAAATCATATGTCAGAATAACAATAAAAGTAAAAAAATTCAGAATGTATGGATATCTCCATAATAAGGGGGAGTTTTCATTCTAAAATCATACGTTTTAATAAATTTCACTTTCATTTTTTGGAATTGGAGAGAATGGAAAATCTTTATCAAATTTCAGACTGCGATAAAGTTAAAAAAATCTCTATGCAATAGATTTCTGCATAGAGATTTTTGTGTATATTGGTCATCGTCAATCAACTTCAATCATTCAAATTACTTCGAATAAAAGTTAACTGTATAATAGGGTGCACCGTTATCCTTAAAGCAGACACCGACAAAAATATGTGTAAATTCTTTTCTTAAAATATTTATACGATGTCCTTTTGAATTCATCAATGCTTCGTGGGCAAATATACTATTGGGTTGACCTTGTGCTATATTTTCGCCATACCAATAGTGATTAACTCTACCAGCAGTGAGGCGGTCATTGGAATGATTACCCTTATGATCTTCATGACTAAAAAATTGGTGTGTAATCATATTGCTACTATGCTGCCGTGCAATAGGGTTACATCTTTTATCATAAATGAGTGGTTGCAATCCTTCTATAACCCGCTCATGGTTAATAAGATCAACCATTAAATCTTCAAGTCCTGTTCGTAGTTCATTGGAAGGTTTACCATAATAACCATATTTACTTACTTCAGTTTTGGCATTAATCCAAATAATAGAACGAACAATATTGTTTTTGTGTAAATCATAGAAAAAAGTAACATAGTGATCAGCTATCAAATAGGTCCCGTGTGTAGTATTACCGTCGCAATCATTGTAATCGAGCAAATAGCCTGTATTTTGATAGTGAATAGCTCTAAGTGGAAGACCGTATTTTCTATTCACATCTATTCGATTAGCACCGATAGGAATACCAAATACGCTATGCCCAGTGCGTGTTTCATATCCTCCGACCTCGTTGGAATTATGCCTTCCTACGAGGGAAAATTGGGAGTAGTCCATCTCTACTCGGTGCCATTTCATTTTATATTCACTTTGAAAGCTGGATAGTGACAAAGTTTTTTGTGTATTTGTTATTTTTGTACGAGCTGACTTATTTGAATGGAGAGCAGTATTCGTCCATAGAGCCATACTAAAACCAACCATTATTGGAGCTACTTTACGTAACAACATATTTAAACCCTCTTCTAATAATAAATTTATAATGAAAATCTATCAAAATAATAAAAGTTCTATAGATATAAAATACTATATTTTTGTCTCGTTAACGATGCTAAAATCCTGGAACTTTCCCTACTATATGGCTTGCCATCTAAACGTGGGTTGATTTCCGTTCCGGTTGGGCGCTTTGTTGTTGCCGTCGCTACGCTTTCACACAGAGCAAAGCTTCCTGGGGGCGTCTGATGAGCCGGTTGGGCCAACAGATGTTTTTTGTGCGAAAGCGTAGTGCTAACGAAGCGACAGCAACAGCACCGATGTTGGTCACGAAGGCGTTATCACAGAACGTGATGGTTTTAGCCTTCGTTCCTCAATTTGCTGATCCCCAAGGAGTCGCCCAGCCGACACTCCAATCAACTTATATACAAGGTAAATTTTTCTCTCGAATTTTTATGCTGAGTCTACTATATTGCTTTTGTTATAAGAGGGCCATGAAAGTACTATTTTTACAAATACTTTTCTCTCATTAAAAGAAATTTTCTTAATAAGGAATTTTTTTGTGTTTTAATAGAATAATAGAGGAAATTATAAACTAGGGGTAAAAGATAGAAAATGAAGCCAAATCAAATAAAGTTAAAGTATTTAATCATGGGTGTTGCCATGGCTGCTTTTTTCTTAACAGGAATCGGTAGTATTTGGAATGGTTACCGTATGAATGTTGACTCGATTAAAGAAAATACGCTTGAAACGAATCGAGTATATGCACAAAAATTAGCAACAACCGCAAGTTCCTATCTTGAAGAAGCTTTTCAGACTTTAGGATATAGTGCCAGTACGATAAAGACGAAAATGTATGATAAAAATGCATTGATTCAGGAAACTGAGCGTTTGAAAAAGCAAAATAACATGTTTAACTCTGTACTTATTACAAATGCAGAAGGTCATGTATTATCTATTTCACCACCATCTGAGGAGGTTCAAGGTAAAGTATTAACTTCAGTTGGAGCGAAAGAGGCTTTATCTAAAAGGGAACCTCTTGTCTCGAAGCCTTATAAGGGAATTACAGGGCGTCTCCTTATTTTTATATCGTATCCTATATTTTCAGGGACAAATGAATATTTAGGAATGGTAGCTGGGACAATTTATTTAAAGGAACGAAATGTTTTTAATGAATTACTCGGAGAGCATTATTATCATGATGGTTCATATGTGTACGTAGTTGATTCAGATGGGCGCGTTATCTATCATCAGGACCCAAGTCGGATCAATGATAGCGTTATTGATAATGAAGTTGTTCAAGCAGTGGTTTCTGGAAAAAGCGGGGCTCAGCAAGTAAAGAATACTAAAGGAGTTGAAATGCTTGCGGGTTATAGCGCTGTACCTTTAGCAAGCTGGGGAGTAGTTGCTCAAAGACCGTTAAAGGTAGCATTGGCTCCTTCATTTGATAGAGTGCAGGATGTAGCTATAAAATCCATTCCGCTTATGCTAATTTCGGTTTTTATTGTCCTTTGGATGGCAGCACGTATAGCTAATCCCTTACAGCAATTAGCTACTTTAACAGAGGAGAGCATGGAATCGAAAAATGTAGAAGGCTTGAAATCTGTACGTAGTTGGTATTTTGAAGCGCACTATCTAAAAAGTGCACTCATTCGGAGTTTAACATTTTTACAGGGCCAGGTGTCCTATTTTAAAGATCAATCTACAACAGATCCGTTAACGGGTGTAACTAATCGTCGCACAATGGATGCGATGCTAGCTGAGTGGCTTGAGAACGATTTGCCACATGCCCTAATTTTACTTGATTTAGACCATTTTAAAAGTGTCAATGATACGTATGGGCATGCAGTAGGTGATAAGGTATTACAATTTTTAGCTCAAAATATGAAAGCAGTCGCTCGTGAGGGAGATGTTTGCTGTCGATACGGTGGTGAGGAATTTGTGATGTTATTGCCAACCACTACTGCTGAGGAAGCGGCACAGGTGGCTGAACAACTCCGCGATATGTTGGCACATACTACAAGTCCTTGTGGTCGCCCAGTTACATTATCAGCAGGAGTTGCAGTGTATCCACAAATGGCTGACACGACAGAAAAGTTAATTGAAGCAGCGGACGATGCGCTGTATCTTGCAAAACAAGCTGGACGGAATAGAGTCATGGTAGCAGAGCAAGAAAATAAATTAAAAAATGTTTTAAAATAAGCATACATTTCTAATTTTTGGGGTACATGATTAATGGAACGATCATTTGGGCAAGCTACTTTTAAGTCATTCCCTATATGACTTGTATTTCCTGTTCAAATGATACGTAAACTCGGGACACATCTCTCGATCGACTTGACAAGATGTAAGGTTATCCCCCTTTCCCTTATGACATCGCAAGTACGACTAGATGTACGCCTATATATCGTTAAGGCCAAGTAAGCACCGATGCTCCTTGGCTTTTTTATATGGGGATAAAAACTGAAATTGTTCCGATAAAACGAGAAATTATTCCGATAAAAGCCAAAATTGTTCCGATAAAATGATATTTTGTTCCGATAAATCTTCAAAGTATACATATAAAAATGAATTCATCACAATAACGTTCCGACCGAGTCGCTTCGTTGTTGCTGTCGCTTCGCTTTCGCACAGAAAACATCCGCTGCGCTCCAGGGTCTAATATCCCCAATGAGTCGCCTAGTCTTCACTCCTAACTTTGATAACAAACTTTTTATTACCGATTTTTGTTAACGATTTTCTTCCAGAATTTTAGAATTATCTATGAAGGTTCACTATATACCTGTCGATATAAAGGGTATGATGAAAATGATATTTTGAACGTATCAAATACATAGATGAAAGGAAGAGTGGAATGGATAAAACAAAAGTCCAAAAAGTGAATAAAGCACTTATAGCAACTGTGTTTGCTACTAGTGGGATTGCTGTTGTAGTGCCACCACCACAAAAAGCAGCTGCTGCGGCTAATTCACCATTCACGGATATTGACCAATATTCAAGCCATTACGACAATATTTTAAAATTATACTCACAAGGTGCGATTAGTGGGTATGCAGATAAAACCTTTCGGCCAGATCAAAATGTAACACGTGGTCAAGCAGCAAAAATGCTGGCAACTGTTTTAAACTTAGATTTAAAAAATGTACAAGATCCATACTTTAAAGATGTCCCAAAAAGCAGTGAATACTACAAGTATATAGCCGCATTACAAAATGCAGGAATCATGGGTGGATATTCAAATGGTACATTTATGCCTAATGAAGTAATTACGCGTGGGCAATTAGCGAAAATTTTAGTGCTTGGCTTTAAGTTTGAAGTAGCATCTAATTACAACCATAGTTTCAAAGATGTAACTAGCCAAACAAGCAACGCTATTTATATTCAAACTTTAGTAGATTTAAAGATTACAGAAGGGACAACACCTGTCACTTTCTCACCATATAATGCGGTAACACGTGGACAAATTGCATCCTTTATTGTGCGTTCACAAGAGAAAAAGGGCAATGCCACATCTTTTAAAATTACAGGTGTTGAAGACGATTATGTCTACATAAATGGTGAGCCTTACTCAGTACCGAAAAGTCTCTCGGATATTTTTAACGAAGATAATGCCGCGGTATTAAAAGGTGCACTTATTGAAGGGGATCTTTCAGGCAAAACCATTCGCTCTGTTTCGAAGCTAACATTGAACGCTAGCGGGACAAGCTCAAGATTTCTAGAGTTTGATGGTAATCATGGGTCCTTTGGTGCGACAATCGTTGTCAATGGGAACTATATTGAATTTTCAAATGTTACATTGACTGGTACAATGCTTGTTAATGAAACAGTACGTCCACCTTTACAATTAGGCGTTTCCTACTATAAGCCATTATCGCTTGGCCCTATAGCAAGCACAAATACGGCATTTATCAATTGGTCTAATCCAGATAATCCAACTGATGAAGGCTCGTCCTCGTCCAATAACGGTCCGACAACAGATCTTCAAAATTGGACAGATCAGAATTCCGACAAGAATCCTGATAAAAACAAACCATTTGTGAACTGGTCTAAAGATAAAGTGACGATGAAAAATGTTGAAAAACATATTGAATTTTATAACAGCACTGTATCACGCCTAGTTGTCTCTCAAAGTGGTACAAAAATCGAAACAAATATGAAGCTACCACGTGTAGACATCATCGGGACTGTTCGTGAATTTGAGATTCAAGGAAATATCGGTACACTAAACCTTGATACAGAAACGAAGCTGACAATTTACGGAGACGGCAACATCGACTGGATTAACTACAATAGCTATACAGATTTAGAGCTATATCTAGATGGTCGTGTAGGTGTTCTGTATGTTGATAATGTATACGGTTGGGTTGATATTGGAGATTACACGTATATTGACAAAGTGATTATACCGAAGGGCGAGGGACCGAATAATATCTTCGACGACTTCTTAGAGGATAAAGATAATATTGGCAATATTGTAGATGAAGACGGTAAACCAGTCGATAAAGACGATATCGATAATCAAAAACCGGCTGATAAAACAAAACCTTTAATCGACATTACGAATGTAACAGTTCTAAATGGTAGTGATGTTCAGGTAGACTTCACTTCAGATAAAGT
This sequence comes from Lysinibacillus sp. NPDC093216, assembly GCF_050280325.1. Lineage (NCBI taxonomy): Bacteria > Bacillati > Bacillota > Bacilli > Caryophanales > Bacillaceae > Lysinibacillus > Lysinibacillus sp. NPDC093216. The sequence continues at coordinate 75,000 of NZ_JBNNVB010000018.1, forward strand.
TGGAACTTACTACTATATTGTTCGTGAAAAAGACGCTGAAGCACCAACGAAAAAAGAAATGGTGAATCGTATTTCTACTGACAATGCGGCAAATGGAACAGGCGCAGCGGTGAATGGCAAAAACACTATTAAAATCACTAATTTAGGTGAGAAAAAAGAATATGTCGTTTATGTGATGGTTGTTGACGGGGCGAAAAATGTTTCGGATATTAAATCACAATCATTCCAAATGAAAGATGGAACACCGCCAGTTGTTAAATCTTTAACAGTTACACCTTTACACGGTGGTAAACGTGCAGAGTTTACATTTACAGCGAGTGAACCAGGGGACTATTACTACTATGTACGTAAAAAGACAACTGCAGCTGACCCAACAACAGCAGATATTGTTGCTAAACCAACAGGTAAGGGCAAGGCAGTCGCAGGGAAACTTGGAATTACTGAAATTCTAACAGGCTTAGAAGCTGAAACAGAGTATCAACTTTATGTAGTGATGAAGGATGATTCAGGCAACTATTCAAAAGATCCTGCTGCAGTGAAGGAATTTAAAACGGACTTACTTGATAATATCAATCCATACGTTGAAAAGACAAAGCTTGAACCTGCTGGAAAGGAAAATCAATTCTACATTTATTTAAATGAAGCATTAGATCCTGAAAGCGCACGAAATGTAAATAACTATGATTTATCAGGAACAGTTATCGTCAATACGACAGGACAGAATAAAATTAAACCTTCTGCTGTAGAGTATAAAGAAGGCGATAAGAAAGTATTATTAACAATCCCATCTGAAACAGGTTTTGTCTATGGTGATACATTACGTGTAACCGTATTACCAGGTGTTAAGGACTTAGCAGACAATGAATTTGAAAATGCCAATACTGTTGAACCTGGTAAAAATGTTCGAAACTATGCAGAATACTTACATGAAAAACTTGATATGCCTGTTATTAAGATTGAAAATGTAATTAATAAACCAGACGAATCTGATAATTTTAAACGAGTTGAAGTTGAATTCAAGCCAAATAAGGCTGGTACGTATTATTATATGGTTTTACCTGATACTGTCGTAGACGCGGGAGAAACAAAAACGTTTAAGCAATATCTAGACGATAAAGGCATTACAGAACGTGATTTTGTTAATGAATTTGCATCTAATCCAGCGCTAAAATCAGGCTACTTCCAAATAGGTGGAAAAGATATTTATATTGAAATTGGCTCTGGTCCGGCAGATTTAGAGGAACCTACAAAGAAATTCCCAATTACTATTTCCAAAGACAAGCTTAATCCATTTTCAAGCTATTCTGTTTATATGGTATTAAAGGATCGTGGCGGAGAGATTTCGAAAATAACGTCGAAAGAAATTATTGGTGACACGAAAGCACCGTTAATTTCTCGTTTAGAAGTGAAGTCTGGGACTGCAAAAGAAGGTCCTGATGATACGAAAGCTACTGTAAGTTTCAGTACAGATGAGACAACAAAGCTTCATTATTGGTTCGTACCTAAGAAAAAAGCTGACGGAACAGATAATCCAGATGCAAATTTAACTATTGACACGGCAGCAGAAAGAAAAACATTAGAAGACAAACTTAAAGCAAGTCCTTCAGTCACAAAAAGTGGAAAAGGCGAGTCAGGAACTTTAGATATGACAGGAGTTACTTTAACACCACATACTGAATATGTTGTTTATTTAGGCGCAGAGGATACGTATGGTAACTTTACTGTTTATAAAGCCAATACAACCGGAGACAATCATGATGAAACGAATACTGGTTGGATGAGACAAGATTTCTATTCCGATGGCACACCGCCACGTTTTGAAATGACAGTCGATAAAGAAAAGAAAAAAAATATTGTCTATCGTAATCCAGATAGTACATTTACGATTTCATTCAGTGAAGCTATCATGCGTGATGAAAAAGGCGATTCTTCAATAAAAGATCTAAGTTTATTAACAATTACTGACGAGTCCGGTCAAGATATAACTTCACAATATCAGTTTGTTAAGTATACACAAGGTGAAAAAACAACTAATGAAAGCCAGTTAATTATTAAACCAACTGCCTCAGGTACGGCGGATAAAACATTTACCGTTAAGATGAAAGATGAAGCACGTGATTTCATTTTCAATGATAAAGGTAATAAGTTTGATTTAGCTGACTTCGGTAAGTATGTATATCAAGGTAAAGATGCATATAACACGATGAGTTATGCTAACTTAACAGGAAATATTGGCGGCGTACCATCAGAATATAATTCAACAACAATGGATGTTTCTATAAATATTCTGACACTGCTTGAATTAAACCAAGAATATTTCTATGCGGTTACTGCTGCGAATAAAACAACATTAGATCCACAATTAATATTAGATAGTGTTAAAAACAATAAACCAGCCGATAATGGAATATTATCATTTGGTAAAGGATCAGTAAAAAAAGCAGCAGATGGTAGTGCAATTTTACCTCTTGTAGCTAATCCATCAACTGATCCAGCGATTAAGAATGTGTTTAAAACGGGTCAAAGAGTATTCTTATTCACAAAAGATCAATATGGAAATATTGTTTGGGCTTATCAAAAAGAGACAAATGGTACAGGCCATACCCCACAACAATATGTGGAAATTCAGTATTCACCTAAACCATAAAAAAGAGGAAAAGCTAGAGAATTCTTATGTTGAATTCCCTAGCTTTTTTTCATCAAATATTAACAACTACAAAGCAGTATACCCACCATCCACAGTAAACACGCCTCCTGTAACAAAAGAAGAAGCCTCTGAAGCTAGGTATAACGCTATTCCACCTAATTCATCTGGTGTCCCAGGTCTGCTCATAGGGGTTAGGTTCATCCAAGTATCAATCATGTCTCCACCTTGTTCAAAATAGGGCTTTGTCAGCTCTGTTTTCATGTATCCTGGAGCAATTGTATTCACTTTTATATGATGCTTTGCCCATTCCATTGCTAAACTTTTCGTAAGCATAATCACACCGGCTTTTGATGCGTTATAAGAAGATTGGCATTGTGGAGTATTAGCAATGATGCCAGACATAGAGGAGATATTCACGATAGATCCTCGTTTTTGGTCAATCATTACTTTGCCAACAGCTTTTGATACTAGAAAAACTCCATTTAAATTGATATTGATTACTTTATTCCAATTTTCAAATGACATCTCTTCGGCTTTTTCATGAATTGTGATGCCAGCGTTATTGAATAGAACATCAATTTTACCGAAATGGTCCATTACCTTGGTTACCATATCATTGACTTGCTTTTCATTGGTTACATCCATTTTGATCGCAAGAGCGTCTATTCCTTCATTACGCATGAATTGATCAGCTGTTTTCTGAGCTGCCTCCAGATTTACATCTGCTATGACGATATGCGAGCCGGCTTGTGCTAAAGCAAGAGCCATTGCTTTTCCTAATCCCATAGCACCTCCAGTCACAATAGAAACCTTATCTTTAAGACTAAATCTATTTAAAATACTCATTATTTACACTCCTTATTTGATGTTACCGCTTTCATAAATAGGGATACATCTAAATTTAATGTGCAATTTCGATTGTTTGACTGTCATCTGTAGATGATTTGCCGATGTTTTGATCAACCTTCATGAAGAATGTCAGTATAAAGCCAACTATATATAATATAGTAAGTGTCCATATAGCCCCTTCAACACCAGCGATCGGCACAATTGCTGTTACAATTGCTGGTCCAACAAAGTTACTTAAACCTGCTGATAAATTGTGCATGGACACTGCTGCACCTTTATGAGATGGTTCCAGTGTTGGGAAAATAGCCGACATTGGTACGAACGCAGCAATGGCAAATCCAAAGAATATAGCTACAAATAAGCCAACCCAAATATTTGGTCCATAGGATATTGGTAAATAGTAAAAAATTAATGTAGCGATAGCCATACCTATACAGCCAAACCATCTTACTTGTCTAACCCATCCAAGTTTACCTCCAAGAATACCCCACATTAAGTTTGTGAAAATCGTTGTTGCATAGACAGCTCCCCAAATGCGTAGCCATTCGGACATCGTAAATCCGATTTGCTCTGTAAAAACAATTGGTAGTATAACGACAAAACCAAAGAGGGAGATTTGGTTAATAATACGTACAGCTGAAGCTATTACGATTTGTGGGTTTTTCGCGATTGTAATCCCTCTTAGTAATTCTCGAAGTGGTCCTTCATTTGTCGTATTTTGCTTATAACTATTAAAGTCATCTTTTATTAAAAACATCGCCATCAAGCCACCAATGGCAATAAAGAGAATTGCCGACCATAATGTACCCATAAACCCGATTGCAGGAATTGAAAAGCTTGGCAAGTATGTACCAAAAACTCCTACCCCCACAGAATACATACACCAAAACCAACCCATTGCAGAAGCTAATCTTTGTTTTGGAGCGGCATATGCAATCCAAACTACAAAGCCGTAAATAAACATCGGATAGGCAATTCCTCGTATTCCATACATGATTAGCATCATAGAATAGTTTTTTGGTTCAAGGCCTAATGTTAAAAAGCCAATATGGAAAATAATCCAAAGTACAAAACCGATGATCATAGTACGACGTGGCCCAGTTATTTCTGCCAATACTCCTGAAAGCCAAGAAGCTATGGCAACAGTGAGTCCATATACTGTAAAGACTAATGAGGCTTGTTGAGTAGAAAACCCTAAATCAACTATATATTTTGATAAAAACGCTTGTTCAATTCCATCGCCTGTCATAAAGAACGCAATAGCAATATATCCCCAAATTAATGCAATTGGTAAACCAAAAATTTGCTTTGAAGGAGATGCAGTTAAGCTGTGATTCATAATGTTTCCTCCTTAATCCTTTTTATCATTACGCTTTGACATTATTGCCTTACAGTTTTGAATGTGCTAAAAACCTACAAAGTGTAGGGGAGTCAGCTATTTGTTCAGACAGATTAATTACCCTCGTGACCAGAAGACATGGCATTCTAGTTTACTAAATATTATTTAGCCATCTATATAATGGCCGACATTCTGCAACAAAGAGCATGTGCTAAATTGCAAACTTCGAAGTGCTTTTTAAGAGGGTTCCTAATTCTTTTTGGTCAAACATTTTATTTGAATAAGAAACCTTTTTTATCTACGGTATTAAAATAACCTTTAAAGAGCCGTCTCCGCTTTTTACCATTTCAAAGCCTTTCTTAAACTCTTCTAGAGGAAGTTTATGAGTAACTACCCCCTCGGTAGGGAGTGCACCAGATGCAATTCCATTAATAACATTTGGATAACAGTAAGGTCCTAAGTGTGCACCTAAAATATCAAGCTCTTTACGATCGCCTATAATACTCCAATCGACGGTTACCGGACTTGAAAATACACTGAACTCCACAAAGCGCCCAAGCTTCCGGATGGCATGTAAGCCCTGAATAACACTAGTGGGTGCACCAGTTGCTTCTATATAAACATCACATCCATAACCCTCTGTCATATTTTTAATTTCCTCCACTACATTGACCTTTGAAGGGTTGAGAACAATATCTGCCCCAAATTGTTTGGCAAGTTCCAATCGATCATCTCGTATATCTAAAACTACTAATGTACCAGGACTTCGTAGTTTCGCAGCTGCTACCATTCCTAGTCCAAGCGTTCCAGCACCTGAGATGACAACAAAATCTCCTATTTGAATATTACCTCGATTTACTGCATGCATAGAACAAGCATAAGGTTCAATTAGAATAGCTTTTTCAATAGGTAAATCATGAGGAACTTTATGGTTAATAGCATTTACCGGAAATTTCATATATTCGGCCATTCCACCATTCACATTGAACTGAAAACCGTATATATCATGCTTTTCGCACATCCAGTATTGACCACGTTTACAATATCGACAAGTATTACAAGGTACAATTTGTTCTGAAATAAGGCGGTCTCCAATAGAAAATTCTGTCACGCCATGACCAATCTTGACAACCGTTCCTACAAATTCATGGCCTGGGATGACTGGAGTTTTTACATAACTAGGTTGACCATCTTCTCCTCCCCAAAACATTGGTGCTCCATCCCAAGCCTTTACATCGCCTGCACAAATACCACAGGCTTCTACTTTAATCAGGACTTCACCTGCTTCCGGAGATGGTACATCCACAGTTTCAAGTAAATATTCGCCGGGACCATGGCATACAACCGCTTTCATTTTACTAGCTACATTTAACACGAATTATCCTCCTTTATAGTTATCTGTATTTTCTGAAAACTAAACATCTACAGCTATATTTAAAGGTTACTTTGTAGATAGACAACATGGGTTTGCAAATATTCTTCTAGACCATGTCTTCCATCGGCACCACCGATACCTGACTTTTTCCATCCAGCATGGAAACCTTGTATAGCTTCAAAATTTTCACGATTAACATACGTTTCTCCAAACTCTAATTCCTTACTTGCACGTATTGTTACATCTAAGTTTTGGGTGAAAATAGAGGATGTTAGACCGTACTCACAATCATTTGCTAATTCAAGTGCTTCATCTAAGTCATTGAAAGTAGCAATCGGAAGTACAGGACCGAAAATTTCCTGACGCATAATTTCCATTTCATTATTTACATTTACAAGTACTGTTGGATCATAAAAATAACCTTTTTCCTTGGAAGAGCGATTACCACCTGTTAAAATAGTTGCGCCTTTAGCAACTGCTTCCTGTACCATCTTCTCTACCGATTCAAGTGCCTCTTTACTAGAAAGGGGTCCCATATCAATCTCTTTTTTAATTAATGGATCTCCATAGGTTACCTCGGACATTGCCTTTGTTACCTTTGTAATAAAATCGTCTGCAATGTCTTTATGAACATAAACACGTTCTGTGCAGTTGCATACTTGTCCTGTATTAATGATACGAGAGGCGACAATTGAACGGACTGCTAAATCTATATCCGCATCATCCATTACGATAGCTGGAGCTTTTCCTCCTAACTCTAAGGAAACCTTTGTAATATTTTCTGCCGCTGCCCGCATAACAGCGGCACCAGCATTGTAGCTTCCCGTTAAACTAATCATTCCTACCTTTGAACTGCCAGCCAACTCTTGTCCAAGGGTCGTTCCGTTACCCGTTACGATATTGATAACTCCTTTAGGCAAGCCTACTTTATCAATGATTTTTGCAAACTCTAGTGCATTGTTAGGGGATAAATTACTTGGTTTTAGCACAATGGTATTACCTGTGATTAAAGCAGGTGCTGCTTTACGAGCAATTAAGAAAAATGGGAAATTCCATGGTAAAATACCAGCTATAACACCGATCGGTTCTTTATGAATAAAAATTTGCTCATTTGGTCGATCACTTTGTATGATTTCTCCTTCATAGCGTCTTGCCCAACCTGCCATATAATCAATATAGTCAGCAGTAAAGTTAACTTCTGTTTCAGCAAGGGAAAGAGTCTTTCCCATTTCCTCTGATATTGTGCGTGCTAAGATCGGAATATTTTCACGTATTTCTTTAGAAATTGCTTGTAAGTACTTTCCTCTCTCAACGGAAGGAAGTTTTGCCCAATCTTTTTGAGCCTTTTCAGCAGAATGAATTGCTAGTTGTACATCCTCCACAGTCCCTTTAGGAACCTCTGAAATAATCTCTTCTGTTGCTGGATTAATGACTTGTGTTTGCTCACCTGAGCTAGAACTAACAAATTGCCCATTAATGTACATTTGATACTTTCTTATAGTTGCCATGATTTTTACATCTCCCCACTAATGTATTTTAAAAAATAACATCTTATTAAATTTGATAACTTAATAAGATGTTATTCATGTACCCCTAAATCAGGAAAACGACCAGGAACTTTGAATTTTTCCTCACGTAATTGAACCAATGTAGCTACTTGTTCTTTCGTTAATTCCTTTGGTTCTCCGATTACTGAAGTTAGATAAAGAAGCTTCGCATAAAATTCCATGGACTCCATCTTGAAATACGCGCTCATTAAATCAATCCCACAAGTTAGTGCACCATGGTTAGCTAATAAAATGGCATCATGATTTTGAAGATAAGGAACGATTGAATTAGGTAATTCTTCAGTGGAGGGCGTCCCATATTCTGCTATAGGAACCTCTCCTAAGAAAATAGTCGATTCTGGCATTATTTGTTTTTTAAGCGGCATGCCACAAATAGCAAAGGCAGTGGCATATAAGGGATGAGCATGGATAACTGATGTTACATCGGGACGTTCCTTATAAACACGTAAATGCATCTTAATTTCTGAGGATGGCTTTGTGTTTAATAGATTGTCCTCAATTACCTCTCCTTGACTATTAATCTTGCATATCATATCGGGGGTCATAAACCCTTTAGAAACTCCTGTCGGGGTGCATAAGAAAGAATTTTCTGAAATTTTAACGGAAATGTTTCCATCATTTGCAGCCCCCATGTCTTTCGTATACATTCTTTTCCCTATATCGCATATTTGCTCTTTCAATACTTGCTCTGAAATATTCATTAAAAATCTCTCCTTACTAATTTCAAATCTTAGCTTAGATTCTATGTCTTTAATTCTTCTTTGTCAACATAAACAAAAATGAATTTCTTTATTAATGTCTGTTTATGTTGTTTTTGAGATAGAGTGTGGAGTAAAATGAAATAGGGATGGTGAGATTACGATGACTAAATACAGAAAATGCCTAGCTTTTGATTTTGGTGCATCAAGCGGAAGACTAATAGCGGGGGTTTATGATGGGGATAAGGTCATTTTAGAAGAGGTTTATCGTTTTAAAAATGAACCAGTTACAATAGAAAATCATTTACATTGGAATCTTGAACTTTTGTATAAACACATACTAATGGGGTTAGAAGTGGCTTCAAAGGATAAGGTGGAATTTGATAGTATCGGAATTGATACTTGGGGAGTTGATTATTGTCTTTTAGATAAAGAAGGAAAACCTATGCATTGGCCATTCCATTATCGGGATACTAGGACAGATGGTATCTCTTCACAATTGCCAATTCAATTTGAAGAATTCTATTCTAAAACGGGCATACAATTTTTACCCTTTAATACAGTTTATCAACTATTCGCTGGATTCCGAGATAACCCAGATCTAAATCAACAGGCAAAACACTTATTATTTATGCCTGATTTATTTAATCATTTTTTAACAGGAAACAAAAAGACGGAATATACAATTGCATCAACTAGTCAACTATTGAATGTAGAGAGTAAGCAATGGGATTTTGACATCATTAAGCGATTAGGATTTTCTAAACACCTTTTTCAGGAAATCATTTTTCCTGGCGAGATTTACGGAATGTTAGATAAAAAACATATGAAAAAAATTGGTATGAGTAATTCAGTTCCGGTTATCTCAGTAGGAAGTCATGATACTGCTAGTGCTGTTGCTGGAATACCTTTAGAACATGAAGATAGTGCATATTTAATTTGTGGATCTTGGTCATTATTAGGACTTGAAATTCAAAATCCTATAGTTAATGAACAATCTTTGAAAGAGTCTTTCAGCAATGAGGGTGGGGTATTAAATACTATCAGATTTCTTAAAAATATTAATGGTATGTTTTTATTGCAACAATTAAAAAAGCACTATAATGAAATGTTTACAAGAAAAATAGATTTTGTTGATATTATTAATGCTGCAAAATTATCGAATAAAAACTTTTATATTAACCCAAATCATGCTTTATTCTTATCACCAGATAATGTTTTGGAGTCTATTAATGCCTATTGCATTTCTACAAAACAAGGCAAACCCGATAATCTAGGTGAGTGGGCAATTGCGATCTATAACGGATTAACAAATGAATTTAAAAATCAATTACGTAACCTTGAGAGTATTACTGGTAAAAAGATAAAGCAGATTCATATGGTTGGAGGCGGTATTCAAGACGAATTATTATGCCAAATGGCTGCCAATGTGACAAGCAAGAAAGTAGTAGCTGGTCCCGTTGAATCTAGTGTTCTAGGAAATATTATGATTCAACTATATGCTTTAGGAGAGGTCTCAACTCTTTCAGAAATAAGACAGGTCATAAAAAGGTCTGTTTCTTTAAAAGTATACGAACCACAATCTTGAAGGTTGTAAATAGTCACCGTTCTTAGCATATTTCCTCTAAATCAAGTAGCATCCAATCTGCTTGACTTCGTATGGAGATTCACTTTCTCTAACAAAAATATCTACGGAAGAATGAAAATTGAATAGTTTAAAGAGAAGACACTATGAAAAAAGCGAAAACTCACGTATCGTTATTGTTACTAGGTAATAACACGATAAGGAGTTTTCGCTTTGATCTTGTCATTTTTATAATCGATACTACTGCTACTAATTTTTGTGATTATTTTTTTTTCTAAGTACAATGTTATACAAGGCGAAAACCATCATATGTACTGTGAAATAATTTTATTACTTCCCAGAGAATGGGCGATAGCACTTATAAATCTGATTGATTTTTTATCAGTTTTCTTATGAGGTGATACTAATATCAAAACGAGGATATTTCCTCTGTTCTTGCTTGGGAATTATCGTCTCGATTTTAGAAGGGGAAAATAAAAGGAAGATGGGGATTTATTATGTTACCAAAAGAACGATTGCAAAAAATAATAGATTTAATCCAAATTGAAAAGAAAGTTTATGTCTCTGAACTAAGCCAGAAATTTTCAGTTACAGAAGAAACCATTCGAAGAGATCTTGAAAAATTAGATAAAAAGGGAATTGTATCAAGAACTTATGGAGGGGCTGTAATAAACCGGAACAGCTCAGAGGATTTACCTTTTAATACAAGGACATCTCTTAATATAGAATTGAAAAAATCAATAGTTTCGAAAATACATCATCTGATTAAAAATGGCGATAAATTAATGGTTGACCCTAGTTCAACAACTTTTGAATTGGTCAAAGCATTGTATGATAAACAAGATTTAACGTTAATCACTAATTCCATAAAAATATTAAATGAATTTAGCGATTCGCACTTTCAAATTATTTCAACAGGGGGAGAATTACGAAAAAAATCACTTTCCTTAGTTGGACCTGCTGCAGAAGCTACTGTTAATAGATATTTTGCAGATATTCATGTATTTAGCTGCAAGGGGATATCGCTAGAACATGGTATTATGGAATCTAATGAGCCAGAAGCGGAATTAAAAAAAATAATGCTTAAAAATTCTAAGGTCAATCTCTTACTAGTAGATCACACTAAATTTGATAAAGCAGCATTTTTAAAGCTATTTGATTTTAGTGATATCGATGTTCTTGTAACAGATAAAAAACCATCCGCTGAATGGATAGAGAGACTGAAAGCAAATAATGTACAGCTAATTTATTGAATCACTAATATTGATTAAATAAAACGAATTCTATCATCAATCCAGATGTGAGAAGTAAGACTTCATAGTAAGTCATCATCAAAAGTTAATGTTCTTTAATTTTGGAGTGCCTGCTCAGCTTGCCATTTTTTCAATAAAGAGCTGGCCGAATAATTTATAGAATTACTAATAAAACATACAGTACCCAAAAGAGACGTCTCAATTGAGATGTCTCTTTTTATGTTTAGAAGAAAATAAAATCCGTTATACCGCATTATTATCCGTCTATTGGTAGAGAAGTAGGACTAAAAAAATTAAGATAACTATATTTCTAAATGAGAAAAATTATCAAAAAGGAGATCTTAGATAAACATATTAAATAGTTTCTTTAATTTAAGAGTCATAGGCATTCATTAATGAAAGGGGAATAAAAATGAAAAATTTTTGGGCATTTGTTATGACTGGAATGCTATTAATCGTTACAACTACGGGATTTGCCCGTATGGCTTACGGAATTGTATTACCTTTTATGCAGGAAGGGCTGTTATTAACTACATCACAGTCAGGTTTATTAGGTACGATGCTCTTTTTAGGTTATTTACTTACGGTAGGTCTGTCTGGAATGCTGACGATGCGTATTGGGGCGAAAAATGTGCTGTTGGTAGGTGGAGGCTTAGTTATTGCGGGTTTAGGAGGTCTTATATTTAGCCCGAACTTTTGGTGGGCTGCTATAGCTTTATTTTTAGCTGGTGCTGGTAGTGCTCTCGTCTATACACCACTACTATCAATAGCAGTTATCTCATTCCCAAAGAAGAGAGGGACGGTGATGGGATTACTAATGAGTGGTGCGGGAGTAGGGATGTTATTGTCTGGATTAATCGTGCCCTTTATGCTTCAGCATTTTCCTGAGCTTGGCTGGCGAGGAGTGTGGTTAGTATTTGAAGTAATCACAATCATAGTCGTATTAGTGGCATTTTTTGTGATAAAGACACCACACTCGGCAGAAAAGAGTTCTGTACAAGAAAAAACTAAAGTCTGGAGAAGTAAAGAGCTATACCTCATAGCTGGAATTTATTTTGCCGTTGGACTTGTTTATCTTATTCCGAATTTATATCAAACAAGCTATATGAGAGACATCGGGCTTTCTAATGCAGTGGCAGGCTCAATTTATGCTGTTGCAGGGATCGTTTCTATTGGTGGTGCGCCATTATGGGGAATGCTAGCGGATAAGATAGGCGTAAAAAAAGCATTAATGGCAGCGTTGCTTTTATCAATTGTTGGAGATGTTTTTCCAATGCTATTTCCTAATGTAGTTGGATTTATCGTGTCTGCTATTATATGGGGCTCGTCGCTTGGAGGTGTCCTTGTGCTCATTCAAATGAAGGCAAGCCAGGAGGTATCGGTAAAATATGTGGCATCAGCGATCGGCTTTATTTCTATCTTTTATGCTATCGGTCAAATGATTGGGCCTGGACTTGCAGGATGGCTTATAGAATATGCTGGGGGATATGTTACTGCTTATGGTTTTGGAGCTACTATCTTCTTTTTGTGTTTACTGCTATCAATGGCACTTACAACTAAAGAAGAATAGCTAAATCGCAGTTCATTTGCTATACTTTGGTTATAATTGATAATCATTCTCAATAAACTGAAGGGTGGTGATGAACACGTTGAATACTAATTTCCATGATAATTTTAATGAATTTTTTCATGCATTGGAAATATCAAAGGTACATGAATGCCCGTTTGTATTCCAACCAAATATGCAGGAAGGAGCTATACATCGTTTTATTCCCCGTCGAGATTTAGAAGTGGTTATATCTGATTACTCATTTTATCGAGAGCACCAAATGCAAATAGTTACAAAACAGCCTATGGTTGAGCTTAGTCTTTGCTTACAAGGTAATAGAGGTGTTTACATCTCAGGCTCAGAATATGAAATTTCTTCAGGAACATGCTCGCTTCAATTTATAGAGCAGGTGGGGGCAAATTTTATGTTTCATAAAAACCAATCCTATCAAATGGTTGGAATTGGTATTCCGGTTTCAACTTTTAATCATTTTATGAGTGAAACTAGTAAAACTAGTGAGGAATCCCCAAATTTCTCTAAAATTCTTGGTGGGAAACGATATAGACTCTTTCAAGAGAGAATTAACGCATCTTCCTTAATTATTGTTCAGCAAATGTTAGATGCTATAGCAGGTAAGAACATGACCAATTTAGAGCTAGAATGTCGAGCATTACAGCTATTATCAATGACATTTCGTTCTCAACTAGTTGATAATTCTCTTAGCCCTGTTATGTTTTCAAAAAGTGATAGAACCAAAATACAGCAAGCTCAATCAATTATTACAGAACGTATGTCTAATCCTCCTACACTTATTGAACTATCACGTTTAGTTGGTTTAAACGATTACAAATTAAAAAAGGGATTTAAAGAGATGTTCGGAAAAACAGTGTTTGGATATTTACGAGAAAAAAGGTTAGAGAAGGCATTTCTTTTATTACAAGAGGGAACTATGAATGTAACAGACATTGCGAATGCAGTGGGATATTCTAATCCTAGCTATTTTGCAGAGATTTTTAAAGAGAGATTTGGAATTAATCCTAGAGAAATATTAAGAGACCATAGTCGAATGTAGCGTCCTAGATTATAAAAACACCTTAAATTGAGTAAATCAATTTAAGGTGTTTATTATGGGAATATCAAAAGGATAACTTGTAAGCTGCCTTTCCATTTATAGTTTCTTGCTCTATCGTTTTATGAAAAATTAAGCCCTTATGCGGTGTAAATACGTATGTGATATCAAATAAGGGGTATCTGGTTTTAGACCAGCCCTTTCATCATCACACCCAACCAAACGCTCGAGCAATTGTTGCTGTTAGCAATGTTACGCCAATGGCAATAACCGTTGGAATTAAAAACGACATAAATGTCCACTTTGCACTTTTTGTTTCTTTATAAATATTGACTAAAGTCGTTCCACAAGGGAAGTGTAGCAGTGAGAATAACATCATATTTAAAGCTGTTAGCCATGTCCAACCTTGGTCGATAAACACTTGTTTTAGCTTCGATAAATCCTCAATTTCTAGCATAGCTCCTTGGGATAAATACGCCATGATCAGGATAGGGATAACAATTTCATTGGCTGGAAGCCCAAGAATAAATGCAGCCATAATAAAACCATCCATACCAAGAGCGTGACCAAACGGCTCTAAAAAGTTAATAAAGTGCATTAGAATACTTGTATCACCAACGTAAATATTGGCGAATACCCAAGTCAAAATAGAGGCAGGAGCTGCAACGATAACTGCTCTTTTTAGTACATTCCATGCTTTATCAATACTTGCTCTTAAAATTGTATCCCAGAACTTTGGTTTTCGGAATGGTGGAAGCTCTAATGTGTAATGGGTTGGTACACCCTTTAAAGCTGTTTTAGAAAGGACCCATGAAACAGATAATGTTACAACGACGCCCAACATAACAAATCCTATTAAAATGGCCGATGTTACAAGTGTACTTGTTGCACCTGAAAAACCAGTTACCATAAATAAGGATGCTAATAAAATAAGTGTTGGCCATCTCCCATTACAAGGAACAAAATTGTTCGTTAAAATGGCTAACATTCGTTCACGAGGGGATTCTATAATTCTCGTTGACAGAATAGCAGCAGCATTACAGCCAAAGCCCATTGCCATTGTTAATGATTGTTTTCCGTGTCCACCTGCTCGTTTAAATAAACGGTCCATATTAAATGCTACACGTGGTAGATAACCGTAGTTTTCTAATAGAGCGAACATAGGGAAGAATATAGCCATTGGAGGTAGCATAACACTAATAACCCAACCGGTACCTCTAAATAGCCCAAGAATTAAAATACCGTGTAGCCATTCTGGTGCGTGCATTGCTTCAAAAAGAATGGTTAGCTTACCTTCTAGATAGCCGAATAAGTTTGCTAACATATCTGATGGTACGTTTGCGCCAGCAATAGTAATGTAAAAGACAGTCCCAAGCAAGATAAGCATAATAGGGAATCCCCAAATGCGGGATGTGAAAATTTCATCTAATTTATCAGATCTGTACATTGCAGGTTGCTGCGATACTACTTTTTTACATAAAGATTTGCTTTTAGTATAAATATCACTAACGATTTCATCTCGAATATCCTCATTCGAAACCTCGTTCACTTTAGCTAAAATACCCTTAAGTGAATTATGATTTAACACTGACTGGGACTCCATTCGTTCTCACCTCGTGCTGTTTATTATTCTTATGATTTTGCAGTTTTAAGATCAATTCCTCATCACCATCAAGTAAGCGAAGGGCAACCCATCTCGATGGATATTTTTCATCAAAATAACCTTCTAATTTCGATTCTATCTTTGTAATGGCGTCCTCTATATCTTTCGAGTATTTCATGCGATACGGAGTTGTCACAATTGTCCCATTCACCAGTTGATTTAATGTATCCAGCAATCGATTAATGCCTTTTTTATTTCTTGCCGATATTTTTACAACTGGGACTCCTAGTTCACGAGCTAATCTCTTTTCATCAATTCGGATACCTTTTTTCTCCGCTTCATCAATTAAATTGATACAAATGATGACATTATCAGTCATTTCTAAAACTTGGAGCGCAAGATTTAAATTTCTCTCTAATGATGTTGCATCAAGCACAACAATCGTTGCATCCGGTTGGTCAAAAACAATATGGTCTCTTGCAACTTCTTCATCTGCTGAATTGGAAAATAGAGAATAGGTCCCGGGTAAATCCACGAGTACATATTGCTCTCCTTTGTGTTCAAAAGATCCTTCTGCATGAACAACCGTTTTCCCTGGCCAGTTCCCAGTATGTTGCTTCAATCCTGTTAATGTATTAAACAATGTACTTTTACCGGTATTTGGATTTCCTGCTAAAGCTATTCTATTTACGCTCATTTTGTATTCCCCCTAACAATTTCGCCTAAAATCATAGAGCTTTCATCATTACGTAATGCAATCGTCGTATTACTTACGCGATAAGCAACAGGGTCGCCTAAAGGACTTTTACGAAGAACAGAGATTTCTGCTTCTTTCACAAAGCCTAAATCTAATAATCTTCTTCTAAGTGGACCCTTAATATTAATTTCTTTTATTAAAAAGCAATCTCCAAATGAGCATTCAGAAAGTGGTTTCAATGTTTTTTCCATACGCATTTTTTATTCCTCTCTATAATAATATTTCCTGAACTTCATATTGTTTCTCTAAGGAAACTTTATTAATGATTATCCCCGTTTTATGACAATTGTCAATAGTTTTCTGATTTTTCTTTGAAAGAACGCGATAAAAGAGCGTTCTTATGAAGGGAATGAAAGCGCATTGCCTAATCAGTTGTTGGACCAAGAAATGTTGATAAAGGGGGCTGTTTGAAATACCAAGTAGAGCAAAGTTGTTGGTGTAATGATATGAAAAGGTCCTCTTTATGATGTATTAATATAAGAGGGATTTCGTTACAGGTGCCCATTGAATTTTTGAAAGAAGAGGTTGACTGTGAAGAAGCAAAAGCAGAGCAGAAAAAATCATAACCCTCCGCAAATAATAAAATTGGCAGAGGGCTATGATTTTTTTACTGAAGATCATTAGTGGATTACTATCTAACAATTTGGAATGAACCAGATGTCTTTGTTTGAATGAAATGACGATTTCCTTCTACTGTGTAATCAGCAGGTTCTTGTTCGCCAAAGTCATAGGTACGAACGATGGAGGCATTCGGTGATAGGTTATTGATAATGATTTCCATATCTCCTTCGAATTCAACTGGTTTTTTATTTAATGTTGCCTGGAATGTGATACGATTCAAATTTCGTGTAATTTGAATTTCCATAACACCAGTATCCTCATTAAGAAGAGTTCCTAGTGGTGGAATAATAACAGTCATATTGGATTTTGTTGTTAAAACGAAGCGCTCTGTACTATTTTCTGAGTCTGCAACGTTTATTTTTGCTGTATAGGTATTTTTGTTTCTAGTCATAGCAGTGATCTTACCAGGTACGGCTGTCGTATCCGATAAAACTGGAGTTTTAGTCCCGTTTCCTTTAGTCGGTAGATCATATTTTCCATTTACAAAGTCTACTAAAGTCCAAACGTTTGGCACAAGCTGCTGTTGCACAGGTGTTAAAGCTTCGAAGGCTGTTTTCACTGCCTGTACATCTTGGGCAGTGGACGTTTTAGGCGATAAATCGGCAATGGCATTTTCTACTTCCTTAGCTGCCGCCTTATCCTTTACAACAAGCTGTTCAGCATCTAACAACATCTTTTCGACACCAGCAGGTAATGAGACGTTTGTATGTCTGCGTAGTGCATTAAGCTCAGCTCTAGCATCAGCTACATCTTGATGAAAGGTAATGCGAGAAGAGTTTAATAATTGGATTTTATTGACCACTTTATCGATAGATGTGTTTGGTGAAATATAGGATGTCAATATTCTTTGTGATTCCGCACTTACAAAGGTCTTTTGCGCTGCATTTAACGTATTGTACCAATCTTTCGTTTCCATAACATTTTGGTAGTAATTAACGGAAGTCGATTCCACCGATGCTAATTTCTCTTCAATTTGATCAGCAAGCTTACGATACGCTACTTTCGTCTGTTTATGATTGGACAGCGTTGAATAATTCGTCACGTACTGTTGTTCCGTTGCAGTCAACTCATCGTATGCTTTGCTAGCTGTCTCTAAATTTGCTTGGAATGAAGCGGTTGTATCATTAATATTCGAAATAAGTCGAACAACATTCGAAACCTTAGAGTTGTAGTAATAAGTATTATCGTATATGTAAGCAGTTTTTACCTGTCCTGTAATATCAGCAGCCGATGCTGACATAGTAGGTGCAGCATAGATTAGTGAAGGGGCCGCAACTAGGGCGAGGAAGGCTAGTTTTCTTTTGTTTTTCATAATACGGGAAACCTCCTAATTGGTTTTTTCATAAGTGTCATAGTAATTCATCGGGATTTTTGTCCTAGATGAAATCTTTGATTGCCTTGAGAATATCCTAATATATGTTGATCAATTTCGCCTTGGCGTAATTGAGTCCGGATTTTGAATCGTGCCCGCACAATTCACTCCTTTCAAAATCAGTGACATCCGCCGGAAACTTTAGGCCAACATGATGTTTTTTGTGCGAAAGCGCAGTGCAACGTAGCGTCAGCATGATGTTGGTCACTCAGTCGTTGCCACAGGACGTGGCGTTCTTAGACTGAGTTCCTCTATTTTCAGCAGGTGCTTGGGCACTTATTGAAATGGAACTACATCCGATTCATACCACAACTTTTGAGGTGGGGACTTCTGCTGAGTAAGATAAACCAATTTTATCATATATTAGGATTATTTTATGTATATTTTGAGTGAATAGGTAGATAGGTAGTGCATTCTTTTAAAACATTTTGTGTCTTATGTACTTATGGGAATATGACAGGTAAGGGTCGCTTTTCAATAGAGATGGATAAGATGGATAGAATCGCAAGAATGGTGGGTAGAACCCGCAAAGTGATGGATAGAATCGTAAGAATGATGGATAGAACTGCAAAACTGCAAGATAGAATCCCGAAACAAACGGTTAGAACCCTCATACAAAGATAGATTTTGTTATAATGATCCTAAGAAGGAGCGGGGGTGTTTGATTTGCAACAAAACTGGCAGAAGGTAGTTGTTGAAAAACTAGCATCAGCTGTTAATCCAGCCTTTGTTATTGTTTTTGGTTCTTATGCGCGGGGTTCGGCACGTGAAGATAGTGATTTAGATATAGCGTATTATGCAAATAAGCCTCTCTCGGGTTATGAACGTTTTCTATTAGCCGGAGAAATTGCACATGCTTGTAATATTGATGTTGATTTAGTCGATATGAAGACGGTTGATACAGTGTTTGCAGCACAAATTTTTTCAAGTGGTATGGTCATTGATTGCCAAGATGAAAACGCCTTTGTTAAAGAACGAATGAGGGCTCTATCAATGTATGTGACGTTAAATGAACAACGTGCGGGAATTCTGAAGGCAATTGAAGAGAGGGGTAGTGTCTATGGTGAATAATGATGTTATTCTAAATAAGATTGCTACAATTGAACGCTGTGTGAGCCGTGTCAACGAGGTGTATGGTGGTAATCCTGAAAATTTGCAAGATTTTACGAAGCAGGACAGTATCGTTTTGAATATTCAACGTGCGTGTGAAGCTAGTATTGATTTGGCAATGCATATTGTTAGTGATTTAAAGCTTGGTTTACCTAAAACGAGTAGAGAAGCATTCAAGTTTCTTGAGGAAAATAACATTATAGACCATGCATTAGCAAAAACATTAATAAATATGATTGGGTTCCGAAATATTGCTGTGCGCGATTATCAAGCAATCGAATTAAATATACTCCAAGCAATTATTGAGAATCATTTAGGTGATTTTAAAACCTATGCAGAGGCAATATTGCTTATATAAAAGAAACAACAGGCTTTAGGGATCTAGCCTGTTGTTTTTTAATTTGTAGAACGGATAGAACCCGATGATCCTACCCTTATTTAGGAATTGGGAAAGAGATGGTCGTGCCTTGTCCAATCACACTTTCGATCGTTAATTGCGCGCCAAATAATTGCTTTAGGCGTTGTTCAGTATTAACGAGACCGATACTTGCTTTCTTTTTAGGGTCAGTGTTATCGAAGCCAACGCCATTATCGGAAATGGAGATTGTAAAGTACTCGTCGACCTCTATAATGCGAATTGTGATGGTTCCTCCTTGTTGTTTAGGTAAAATCCCATGCTGGATGGCGTTTTCAACCAGTGTTTGAATCGACAGTGGTGGGACGGATAACTCTATTATTTCAGGGATGTCCCATTCTACTTGAACTCTATTGCCAAAGCGTATTTGCTCTATGGCTATGTAGGAGCGGACCAGCTTTAATTCATAGTTAAGAGGCACAACTAAGTCAGCATTTTGGAAATCAAAGCTCATCTGTAAATAATCACTAAAAGCAAGCAGTAATTCCTCCATTTGCTCATCGTCTACTCCGTGTAGAGAAATAATAGAGTTAAGTGTGTTAAAGAAAAAGTGGGGCTGAATCTGAGCTTGTAGCCATGCTGCTTCGATGCGTAGACGTTCTTCACTGGATTGCTTAACACGAACGAGTGCATGGACCCTTGATTTAAGCTCCACATATTCCACTGGTTTCTTTACATAATCATTTGCACCACTTAAAAAAGCAAGCTGTATATCCTCTCTTTGCTGACGAGCTGTTAAGAAAAGAATAGGTAGCTCGGAAATAGAGAATCGCTCACGAATCCATTTTGCTAAATCATAGCCTGACATATACGGCATCATAATATCAGAAATGACTAAATCAAAGTTGCTTTCCTGTAGTTTTTTTAGAGCCTCTGCACCACTTATTGCCGTTTCAATTTCGTATGGCTCCGTTGACAGCACATTAACAAGCACCTGTAAGTTCACAGCGTCATCATCAACAATTAAAACACGCGAATGACTTGTCACAAGGGACCCTTGTTCAGTAGCTGCAGTAATTTCACCTTCAATCATAGAAAGGTTGTTTAATAATGAAACGTATTTTGAAAGAGAAGCATCATGTTCAGCGTTTAAGTCGGCTTCATCCACCGCCAAGTCTTTAGCTATCGGTAATGAGAAAGTAAACGTAGAGCCTTTGCCAACAGTGGATGACAGCGACATTGTGCCTCCATGTAAGGTAACGAGTTCTTGGCAGATACTTAATCCTAGACCAAGTCCACCACCGATAGATGTCATACTTGAATCAACTTGCTCATAGGGCTCAAATATTTTTTCTTGCATGTCCTTTTCAATGCCAATCCCTGTATCCGTAATAGAAATATATAGTTTTTTGCCGACCACTTCGGCATCGAAAGTAATAGAACCTTTTTCGGTAAATTTAATAGCATTATGAAGTAAGTTCGTAAAAATTTGAATAAGCCGAGTCTCGTCTGCCAACACAGGTGGTAAATCTTTAGGGATGTCTATTATTACCTCTACAGGTTTACCTTTTAACATAAAAAGAAATATATTGCTTACACCGCTTGCTAGATTATAAGCATTGATCGGCTTTAGCTGAAGACGAATAGTTTTTTCCTTTAAATTTACTAAATCAAGTAAATCATCTAGCATATAGGACATATGATTACCGATTGTTAGCAAAAGCTTTAAATCGTCATTATTATTTTCAGCGAGTTGATGATCCTGCTTCACTAAGAGTGTTTGTGCAATACTCATCATGCCGTGCAGTGGATTGCGAAGCTCATGTGAGGTATTTGCAAGAAAATCATCCTTTGTATTTATCTCTTTTTGCAGCTTCACGGAAAGCTTTTCAGTTTGCTGCGTTGTTTGGAAATAACGAGTAATCCAAAATGCTGATAAGGCATTGATAGCAATCAATATATCGAATGGGTAATTTTTCTGGCCAAATGAGAAAAATAACGAATTATTTACAACCGCAGCACCCATTAATAATAAAAATGTTACTCCGTTGTCTCCTTTAATTACTATAATTAGCATGAAAATGGTTATAATAATAGGTGAAACAATAAGGAGTATTATGAAAATAATTTTAGTACTAACAATATACTCGATAGGAGCTATGACAATAAACAGTAAGTATGCAGCTAATAGTATTGGAATAACATTTAATATTTTGGGTTTGGAATACTCCTTGACCAGATCGCGTAAAAATAAAAAGAGAAATAGCATGGTACTAATATAAAAGAAGTAATATATTTTATTCGCCCAAATCCAGTTAATGGGCATGTAAATATATAAAATTCTATTGCTTGAAGCAAGAATAGTTATACATGTCGAAATAATGTGCATTGTGAAGTAAATAAGTGAGTTACTTCGAATTCCTATTCCATAAAGTAAAATCGTGAAAAGTAAGTAAATTATAAACACTAGACAAACTACAATTTGCGTTGTAAATGAAAAAAACTTGGATTGTTCCATAGACTGTAAATCGCCAAAAATTATTTCTTTTGTAAAACCACCTTGTGCATAGCGATTTGTTTGGAAGCCTTGTATGATGATCTCACTCTCACTGGAATCTAGTGTAAAATAATAGGTGATAGGTCTACCGATGGGGGCAGTTTTTTCATTATCTAATGTCATGTCTCCTAGACCACCAATAAGCTGTCCATCAACATAAAGCTCATATGGTGACAGTCCTTCGGGTATAGTAATGCCATATAGTTGAGGCTTTTTGTGATCTTTCAAAATAGTTAAGCGATAAGAACCAAAATGAATGTTTTTTCCGTTGTTAAAGTATTGATCCCAAGATTCTGGTAAAGCGGAATAAATTTCATGATCATTCTGTTCAGATGGTTTTTGGTTTTTGGAAACGAGTAGGGTATTTGGGTAAAACGCCCATTCACCCTGTAGTTTTCTTTGAAAATCTTTACTAGTTTCAATACCTCTTAAATCGATAGTCCCTTGTTTCGCAACTAATCCTTCTGGGACATTAATGAAATCCATCCAGGCGAATCGCAGTAATGTAAGCAAGGTAAAGAATATACTAGCAATCAGGAAAATTTTTATTTTTTTTGAAAGAGTTTTTGTTTTTATCATAGATGATATTTTTCGACAGATTCTCAAAAACTCCTTCAAAAGTAACATTTTTTATCAAAATTAATATAAATGAACGATATTAATGATATATGACTAGCTTTTTAGGAGGGGATGTTATGAGAATTGTAATAGTCGATGATGAATATTTGCCATTAATGAGACTAAAAACCTTAATTGAAAAAAGTAGTATCCCGGAAATTGACATAGTTGGAGATTATACAGATTCTTTAGAAGCGATTGCTCAAATACAAAGTTTACAACCTGATGTTGTATTTTTAGATATAGTAATGCCTAATATGGATGGACTTGCGCTCGGGGAAAAAATTCAAGAACTATTGCCAAACGTAGAAATTGTTTTTACTACAGGATTTGACCAATATGCTATAGATGCTTTCAATTTGCATGCTATAGATTATTTATTAAAGCCTGTGCAAAAGCCTCGTTTGCATAAAGCATTGGAACGATTACAACGGATTATCGAAAAAAATCCACCAATTCCAACTAAGAAAAAAACGATTCAGCTATTAGGGGGCCTGAAGGTAGTTACGCCTGATGGTAATACACAATTAATGAAATGGCGTACATCGAAAGCAAAAGGATTGTTTACTTATATGCTTAGCCATCGCAATGAAATGATTTATCGAGACACCATTTTGGAGTTGTTTTGGCCAGAATCCGATATAGATAAGGCCTCCAAGCAGCTATATACAGCTATTTACACCGTCCGACAAACTTTAAAAAATTATGGACTAGATGGTGTGAAGATCTCTAGTCCATTACTAAATTCAGGCTATAGAGTATTGCTAGAAAATGTGGTAATTGATGTAGAGCAATGGCTAACTCAATTAAAATCTTTGCCTCCACTTGATCAGGGAACGATAGAGGAGTATGAGTGTGTATTCCAAGCTTATACAGGCGATTATTTAGGTGATGACGGTTATATATGGTCAGAAAGTGAAAAAGAGCGACTAAGACGATTGTGGTTGCGCCATGCTCAACAATTAAGTGAGTTCTATATAAAAAATAAAGACTATCAAGCTGCTGTGAAGGTGCAAGAAAAAGTTCAATTATTTTCACCTGATGAGGAAGAAAGCTATTTCACCTTGATGAAGCTCTATGATTTACTGAACAACGTTGCTGCAGTAGAGGAGCAATATTGGCTATTAAAAAAAATGCTGCAGGAGCAATTAGCGATGGAGCCTAGAGAGGAAATTGAAGAATGGTATAAAGACTGGAGAAAAATGAGTATGATTTCGCCGGTAGATATTTTGGGTTGAGATTTGATTTTATATGAGATTGAAGAACCATATTATATTTAATAGGACAACTTAATTTTATTCATACAATAGTTGTTTTTCCTCAACATGAAAGGACTCGGCATTGTGCCAAGTCCTTTCAATTTTTATTGTTTACCTGAACGTTGGACATCTTTATAGATTTTGATGGCCCTGTCTAAACTGTTAATAGCATCTGTCACCTCGTACGAAGATGCATAGGAGTTATTAACAACAGATTGGGCATAATCAACTGCTTTTTCTAGGTCCTGTTTTTCTCGTGCTGTTGTCCACCTTTCATAATAGGGGATATCAGAGCCATCTCCATTCGCAGAAACTTTTACGTACTGAACAGAATTAATGAGTGACTTTAGCCAAGATTTATCAACGTAATTCCCATAATTCGCACCTGATTTATAATTACCCCTATATGTTGAAATGGCATTATATAAGTAACTATATGCATACGAAATATCTGATTGAGACGAAGAACTATTATTTGCAGTACTTTGTGCGTATGAAACAGCAGAAACTAGAGCGTCTTTTTCACTTTGCGTCGTCCAAATTACATTGGAGGATAGTTCAGATCCATTCACAGAGACGGTTACATACTGAACAGAGTTAATAAGTGATAAAAGGTCAGATCGATCGGCATTGTATTGATAAGTACCATATTTTTGAGCGCTCTTATAAACAGTGATAGCGTAGTTTAAATTGCTAATAGCATTGGTGATATCAGACTGCGTTGCATGGCTATTATTTACAACGTACTGAGCCGATGAAACGGCAGAGGTAAGAGCATCCTTCTCACTTTGCGTCGTCCAAGGTACATATGATGCTATATCATTACCATTGTTCCAAGAAACCGTTACATACTGAATAGAATTAATCGTTGATTGTAATGAAGACTTATCGCTATAACCATATTTTGTTCCAGTTTTTTGCACAGCTTGATAAACGGTTAATGCAATTCTGTATTGTGTAATAGCATTGTTTACTTGTTCCTGAGAGGCGTTGGAATTATTAGCTACTGCTCTTGCGCTGCTTAAGGCATATTCGAATGCTGTACGTTCAGCCTGCGTCGTCCATCTTTCAGTTGTTAAAACGTCATATCCATTAACGGATACGGCAACGTACGGAGGTATAGCTACTAAATTACTAAGCTCATTTTTATTCACCACAGGTAATATCACAGAGGCTTTTTTATCATCCACCTGCACCTTGTTAATTAGGTGTCCTGAATCTAATGCCACCTTTGCCCCGTGTTTGACGATCACTTGTTCAATTTTACCTTCTCCGTAAAGGCTAAAATCATTCTCAACATCGATTGTAAGCTTATCAACATTGGCTGTAACTTCAAATGCTGCAACTTTACCAACTACATCGATTTTTGAAATAGCTTTGTCAGAAGTCACATTTACTTTAGTGCGCTCCAAGTTAATGTTTGGAGATTTAATATCTTTTAGGGAAACATTTAACCAATTAATATTTCTAGTCAATAAAGGCTTAAAAGTAATTGTATCCCCAATAGCAACGTTATCAATTGTAATGGCCTTCTTCACAAGATTAGTTACAATAAGCTTATCTTTAATGTTTACATTTTGAACCTTTACATAATCCGCATTTACAGTTAGGCTTCCTTCAATTTGTGCGTCACCACCATCAAAATATACCGCTTTATTGTCAGTGCCAGCTTTAGTTAATGTTAGTTCTGTAATGCTCGTAATTTCGCCGTTTTTTACTACAATTGTAGCTTGGGCATTCTTCAATGCAGTGCTATTCGCTGTTTTAAAGAGAGGTTTCAGCGACTGACTAATTTTAAATTGGCCATTGGATGTAAGTACTTTCTCTTTAGTGACGTTGTTAATGGTAACAGTTTGCCCCTTTGTTTTGGCTGCAGCTACCTGCCCATCCATTTGAATTGAGTGGTTTAAAGATGAATCATTTGAAGCGGCATCTGCAGTTGACATTGGTGATACTAGGGTTGCTGTAATAGCAGTTGCCATAAAAGTCGTTAATACTTTATTCTTCATTTTAGTCACTCCGATCATCGTATTTAATGGATAATATATCATATATTTCTCTAATTTAGTACATAAAGGGTATATTTTACTATTTATTATTCTTAAATGAAATGTAGTCCCTTTTTCTGTATCGTTCGTTTTTAAGAATCCTTAATTATTTCAGAAAATCTGAAAGTGAAGTGCGGTTTTTTTTTGCGCGAAACTTGGTAATTTGGTGCGGAAATCACGCTCATTTCAAGCGCTATAACGTTCCGAAAGATAACTTTTACCATCTATTAAAGACACTGTATTAGTTCAGTGTGTTCAGAAAAAATGCCTTGATATGAGCGGTGAGTTGATTTTGAAGTACATTGACCAAGCATAAAAACAGCACTACTATAGGAGAGGGAAGGGGGACATCACTATGGTGTATCTCGGTATGATATTTTTTCAAATTGTAGCTCCGATTTTAGTGCTTCTAGTACTTGGCGCAGTTTTACAAAAGAAATTTCGCTTTAATTTAAAGGCGTTATCCCAACTTATTACATATTGTTTCATGCCAGCAGCTGTTTTTGTGAATTTATATGAAACGAGTATAGAGCTGTCTGTACTTGGGGAAGTTGCGTTATTTATCCTACTCTTTATCGGAAGCCAAATGGTGCTTAGTCACTTTCTAGCAAAGGGACTCGGTTTAGTAAAAACAGAGGCGGCAGTGTTTAAAAATAGTGTTGTCCTAATTAATTCAGGTAACTATGGTATTCCGGTTGCACAGATGATTTTTGTGACCCAGCCGATTGGAGTAGCAATTCAGGTCATTCTTGTAATATTTCAAAATATGACGACCTACACTTACGGCTTGTATAATTTAATCTCTTCAACAAAATCGGGCATGTCTATTGTGAAAGACTTCCTCAAAATGCCTATTATTCATGCACTTATTATTGGTGTGGCAATGAACTATTTTAATATTGCTATTCCACAGTTTGTAAGAATTCCGATAGATCATGTGGCAGATGGCTTTATCGCTGTAGCATTAATAACTTTAGGGGCACAACTATCCCAGCTTGAAATCAAATCCATGTTCAATAAAGTGGTATTCATTAGCTGTTTTACGCGACTAGTCATAGGGCCAACCGTAGCATTGTTTATCATTTTTGCGCTTGGTCTTGACGGTGTCGTGGCACAATCACTTTTTATAGCTAGTTCGTTCCCGACGTCGCGAAATAGCTCAAGTTTGGCATTAGAATATGACGTAGAATCGGCAACTGCTGCACAAACAGTTTTATTTTCAACGATTGTAAGCTGTATTACAGTGACAATCGTGATTTATGTAGCGGAACTGTTGTTTACCTAATGGCTAGGTGCTCATTTGATTGCCCATAGTTGATAAAAACTGAAATTGTTCTGATAAAAGTTAAAATTGTTCCGATAAAACAAGATAATATTCCGATAAAAGTTAAAATTGTTCCGATAAAATGAGATTTTGTTCCGATAAATCTTCAAAGTATATGAATTCATCGAATAACGTGAAGTTGAATTCCGTTCCGGCTGTGCGCTTTGTAGCTGACGCTTTGCTTTCGCTACAGAAAACATTTGTAGCTGACGCTTCGCTTTTGCGCAGAGCAAAGCTTCCTGGGGGCGTCCGATGAGCTGTTTCGCATACGCTCCGAAGTCTAATCAGAAGCTGATTCTTGATGAATGTGCCAAAAATAATCAAATGAAGCTTCCATCTATTAGCAATATCTGCTACACTATCATCAAACTTAATAGCATTAACTAGGGGAGTCTGATGAGTCAGGCTGAGAGGGAAACGCATAGAGGTTTCTTGACCCTTTGGACCTGATCTGGCTCATACCAGCGTGGGAAAGTTAACCATTATTGCACTCAATGTTATTTGCAATAACTATACCTTTACATTCTTAGCCGGATCCAAAATTTTTTGGATTCGGCTTTTGTCTTTGTTTGGGTGAGCTAGATTCGGTCCTTATATAAATGTAAAAGGGAGCGAAGTAGTTTATGACAACAGTTAGCGACAAGAATATTACGATTATGTCCAGTTTTGAAGGAAGTAAAAAAGTTTACGTAGAAGGATCTCAATCAGATATTTTAGTGCCAATGCGTGAAATTGCTCTAAGTCCAACGACAGGAAGCTTTGGTGAAGAGGAAAATGCGCCAGTACGTGTTTATGATACGAGCGGCCCGTACACTGATCCTGCGTATAAGGTGGATATTACGAAAGGATTGCCAGCTTTATGTAGTGCATGGATCAAAGAACGCGGTGATGTTGAAGAATACGAAGGTCGTACTATCAAGCCAGAAGATAATGGATTCCGTAAAGCTGATGATCCGCGAATGAATGAAAATGTTTTTCCGGAATTATCTAGAAAGCCTTTACGCGCGAAGAAAGGTAAAAATGTAACACAGCTTCACTATGCACGAAAGGGAATTATTACTCCAGAAATGGAATTTGTAGCGATACGTGAAAATATGGACCCGGAATTTGTGCGCTCAGAAATCGCTGCAGGACGTGCTATTTTGCCATCTAATATTAATCACCCTGAGGCAGAGCCGATGATTATTGGACGTAACTTCCACGTGAAAATTAACGCCAATATTGGCAATTCAGCAGTGTCATCCTCTATTGCAGAAGAGGTAGAAAAAATGACGTGGGCTACACGCTGGGGTGCTGATAACATTATGGATTTATCTACTGGTAAGCATATTCATACGACACGTGAATGGATTATCCGTAATGCCGCGGTGCCAGTAGGAACGGTGCCGATTTATCAAGCGCTAGAAAAAGTAAATGGTGTGGCAGAGGATTTAACGTGGGAAGTGTATCGTGATACGTTAATCGAACAGGCTGAGCAAGGTGTTGATTACTTCACGATTCATGCAGGGGTATTACTGCGCTATGTGCCATTAACGGCTAATCGTGTAACAGGCATAGTGTCCCGTGGAGGCTCGATTATGGCGCAGTGGTGTTTATATCACCATCAAGAGAGCTTTTTATATACTCATTTTGAAGAAATCTGTGAAATTATGAAAACCTATGATGTAGCCTTCTCTTTAGGTGATGGTTTACGTCCGGGTTCTATAGCAGATGCAAATGATGAGGCTCAATTTGCGGAGCTAGATACGCTAGGGGAATTAACGCAAATTGCCTGGAAGCATGATGTACAGGTGATGGTAGAAGGACCGGGACATGTTCCAATGCATCTTATTAAAGAAAATATGGATAAGCAGTTAGAGGTGTGTAAGGAAGCACCTTTCTATACTTTAGGGCCGTTAACAACAGATATTGCTCCTGGCTATGACCATATTACATCAGCTATCGGTGCTGCGATGATCGGTTGGTATGGTACAGCGATGCTATGTTATGTGACGCCTAAAGAGCATCTCGGCTTACCAAATCGTGAGGATGTTCGCGTAGGGGTTATTACGTATAAAATTGCTGCACACGCGGCAGATTTGGCGAAAGGGCATCCGGGAGCACAGCAGCGTGACGATGCACTATCTAAGGCACGATTTGAATTCCGCTGGCGCGATCAATTCAATCTTTCGTTAGATCCAGAGCGTGCGGTCGAATACCACGATGAAACGTTGCCTGCAGAAGGAGCGAAAACTGCGCACTTCTGTTCAATGTGTGGACCTAAGTTTTGTAGTATGAGAATCTCACAAGATATTCGTAATTATGCAAAAGATCAAGATTTAAATACGACTGAAGCGATCCACCAAGGTATGCAGGAAAAGGCAAAGGAATTTAAAAAGGCAGGCAGTCAAATTTATCAATAATTATTAGAGCGGGCTTGTGTCTACTAGACACAAGCCTTTTTTGGTCATTAAGATAAAAAAGCTCCATGTGAAGTTGCCCTTCACATGGAGTAAAAAGTTGGATTTGGATATCAATAATAAGTGGAAAAAATCAATTATGCCTCAGCAAATGTTTGTTTGCTGAAATAAATTAAACGTTTGTTGGTTGTTTTTCGTATGGGTTTGAAAGATCCATACCTTCCAATGAAAGACCCATAGCTTTTGCTACACCTTCACCATATGCTGGATCAGCTAAATAGCAGTGCAGGATATGACGACGTTTGATGAACTCTTCAACTGGTGCCATATCATTAGCAGTATTTTCGAATAGGCGTTGTTGTTCTTCGGCAGTCATTAGGCGGAATAATTTACCCGGCTGCTCGAAGTAGTTGTTGTCGTCTTCACGGAAGTCGTGGATACCGGCATTACCGTCAATACGTAATTCAGGCTCTTTATAGTCTAAATTATGCTCCCATTCACCATAGCTATTTGGTTCATAGCCCAAAGTTGAACCAAGATTGCCATCGAAACGCATAGCACCGTCGCGGTGGAACGTACGGAATGGACATTTTGGTGCATTTACAGGAAGCGCGTAGTGGTTCACACCTAAACGGTAGCGTTGTGCATCTGCATACGCAAAGATACGAGCTTGTAACATTTTGTCTGGCGAGAAGCTAATACCAGGGATAATGTTAGATGGTGCAAAGGCAGCTTGCTCAACTTCCGCGAAGTAGTTGTCCGCATTTTTGTTTAACTCGAATTCACCCACAGGAATTAATGGGAAGTCTTTTTTATACCATACTTTTGTTAAATCAAATGGGTTATATGGTAACTCACGAGCTTGTTCCTCTGTCATTACTTGAATGTACATTTTCCATTTAGGGAAATCGCCTTTTTCAATTGCCTCATATAGATCGCGTTGTGAAGATTCGCGGTCGTTACTGATTACTTCAGCAGCCTCAGCACCAGTGAAGTTTTTAATGTCTTGCTCTGTACGGAAGTGGAATTTAACCCATACGCGCTCATTTTCAGCATTAATAAAGCTATAAGTGTGAGAACCGAAACCATGCATATTGCGGTATCCAGTCGGAATACCACGGTCAGACATAACAATTGTTACTTGGTGAAGCGCCTCTGGTAATGAAGTCCAGAAATCCCAGTTTGAATTAGCGTTTTTCATATTTGTGCGTGGGTCGCGTTTTACCACGTGGTTTAAATCTGTGAAGTGTAAAGGATCACGGAAGAAGAATACAGGTGTGTTGTTACCAACTAAATCCCAGTTACCTTCTTCAGTATAGAACTTAAGTGCGAAGCCACGAATATCGCGCTCAGCATCCGCTGCACCACGCTCACCTGCAACTGTTGAGAAGCGTGCAAACATCTCAGTCTTTTTTCCAACTTCTGAGAAGATTTTTGCTTTTGTATATTTAGTAATATCATGCGTTACAGTGAGAGTACCGAATGCACCTGAACCTTTAGCGTGCATACGACGTTCAGGAATAACTTCACGGTTGAAGTTCGCTAATTTTTCAATTAGCCATACATCCTGAAGTAATAGAGGACCACGAGGACCTGCTGACATAGAATCGTGGTTGCTTACTACTGGAGCACCACCTGCTGTTGTAAAACGACGGCTACGATTATTTTCATTTGTCATATTAGTTTACCTCCTAAGAAAAATTGTGAGTCAAACTCTTCATCAATAACTATAACAAACGCAAACTAGAATTGCTAGTAAATTATAATCATTATTGTTAAAGAATTTTTATAGTAATATATAAATTATAAATATATGCTAGACTTAAAAGGATTATGATTAACCTTTACCACTAATTTAGGTTTTTTAAACATTTTCGAGAATTACTTAAAAATAAGTTATGAAGAAGAGGGAGCTTAAGAATAAAAGAAATTAAAATGAACTCCTTTGTTTATTTATTCTTATTGAAAATAGGATATGATAATTGAAAATAATACTTGATTGCAGTGAAGGCTTGGCCACCTCTTGATAATCAGATATCGATGTGATCTCGCGAGGATAAAGCCTTCATCTCCGCTACGCTTACGCACAAGTTCCCAGTTGGAACAAAATCAACTCCATGTTACTTAATGAAACTTTAAGCTTTTCGATAACGATGAGGAGTAATTCCGATGTGTTGTTTGAAAATTTTAATGAAGTAATTCGAATCATCAAAACCATTTAAATAGGCAATTTCACTAATAGCAAAATCCGTTTCTACAAGCATTTTTGTGGCATTTTGAATTCGGACCTGCTGTAGGTAGCGTTTCAATGGCAAGCCTTGCTTCTTTGAAAAAATCGTACTTAAATAATTAGGGCTAATCCCTAATTTATGAGCAACGTAAGGTAAAGATAACCCGCTATCCTGAAATTGTTGGTCGATAATTTCTATGGCCAGTTCTACATAGTCAGCCCGTTTTTCCATTCGTGCTTCACGAGCTAATTCAATTAGTCTTTGTGTAAATGATATGATGCCATTTAGAATGGTATAAAATATTGGATATTCAATAATTAAATGAAAAAGCTGACGATAATTTTGCTCAATTGCAGCTTTCTCATGTAATTTATACTTCAGCATAAAGCGCCTAATTTGCGCCAAAACACTCGTTAGATGAATACGTAAATCATCTTGCTTGTAATAAATTCCTTCATTAGATAGTCGATATAAAAATGTTTTGACGGCTTCGATATTCCCATCCTCTAAGCTACTTATTAGCAATTGCTGCTCTTCAGGTGTTAGTAATGGATCGAATGGCTGTGTCTCCAATTGTTTGCTCGCATAAAAAATATGTCCATAGCCTTCGTAAAAGCTTTGATGAAGTGCACGTTTCGTTAAGGTATACATATTCTTCATGGTGGTCGGCTCTCCATCATAAACCCCGATATTTAAAGAACTATTATTTGTTAATCTCCATTCCTTCATTAATGTACGAACATCCTTCTCTAAATCATTTGTTTGGAATAAACATACGATTTTTTCCGATAAAGGATAAATCCTCATACTAGAATAAATAGGAGTTTGCTGAAGCCAGTTGTATAGTTTGTTAAACATTTCGGAATGCTCAGGCTCGATCATTGCGAAATGTATATTTGACTCTAGGGAACTTGTTTTACTATCTAAAAATAGTTGATAGTAAAAGGATTCATCTGTAGTTTCTTGATACGCTGCTTCTTCTTTTGGTGTCCGAAGGGAGATGGTAGTGAGCTTTTGCTTTAATACTTCTAAATCAATTGGTTTGACGAAAAGGTGTGCGACCTGTAAATCGATTGCTTTTAATGCATTTTTAAACAATGGCTCTGTCGTCATAGCTAATATAGTCCCTGAATGTTTTTGTAAAGCACGATAAAGCGCAGTTAAACGATTATTCGAGAATAGGTCGATATTGAGTAGTATCACCTCAGGCTCGAATTGCTGGATACTTTGAAGTGCCTCATTAATAGTGGTACTTATTTCGATAGTTACATCGCCGGGGAAATATGTATGTAAAAACCATTGAATGCCTGAAAGATCAGTGGAATCCCTATCAATTAATAACAATTTCACAACTGCAACCCCCTTAAAATTATCTAGTTTCGTAAAAAAATACTGTTATATTATTAAAATAACAAAAATTCTGAAATAATTCATGTTTTCTCTTTTAAAATTCCCTATTTTCTGAAAAAAGTAGTTAGTACAATGTAGATAGAGTAATTGTTATTTATCTTTTGTAGCGATAACTAAATTGATTACGCGCATTTTTACATAGTTATAGAGGGAACAGGGGGATGGCATTATGAAGTCTATTATCGAGCTTGATGGCAAGACGTTAACGAGACAGCAAATAGGGGAAATTGTGAACGGTCTTGCTACGGTTGCGCTATCTACAGACAGTGTGGAGCGTATCCGTTTAAGTAGGGAACGAATTGAAAAACGCTTAGCTGAGGGACAAACCATTTATGGTGTGAATACAGGCTTTGGAAAGCTAAGTAATATAAAGATTGAAGAAGAAGACATTGAGCTTTTACAGTTAAATTTATTACGATCAGATGCAACTGGTGTTGGTGCGCCGTTCCCAACAGATGTTGTACGTGCAATGATGGTTTTACGTACCAATGCTTTAGCACGTGGTTTTTCGGGGATTCGCCTAGAAACAGTGCAGCTGCTATTGAATCTTATAAATAAGGGAGTCCATCCGATTGTACCGTCTCAAGGTTCAGTTGGAGCTAGCGGAGATTTAGCGCCGTTGTCACATTTGGCTTTAGTGCTAGTAGGTGAAGGTAAGGCGGAGTTTAATGGAGAGGTTATGAGCGGCAGTGCGGCGTTACAGCAAGCTGGGCTAACGCCTGTCCGACTACAAGCTAAGGAAGGGCTAGCGCTTGTTAATGGTACACAAGCAATGACAGGTATTGGGGTTTTAACAGTGAACGAGGCAGAGCGTATTGGGCTAGCGGCAGATATGGCAGCAAGTTTAACGCTGGAGTCACTGAAGGGTATTACTTCCGCATTTGATCCAGCGCTTTTGGCGGTAAGGCCACACCCGGAATTAGAGCTTGTTGGTGGACGAATCCGTAAGTGGCTTGATGGAAGTAAACGTGTGACAAAGCAAGGTGAAATCCGGATGCAGGATGCCTATTCACTACGTTGCATTCCGCAAGTACATGGTGCTTCATGGCAGTCATTTTTCTATGCGGAGGACCGTGTGCAAATTGAAATGAATGCAACGACAGATAATCCGATTGTTTTAGAAAATGGAGAAGTATTGTCTGGTGGGCATTTCCACGGTCAACCAATTGCATTAGCCATGGACTTTTTAAAAGTTGGTGTATGTGAGTGGGCTAATATTTCAGAGAGACGTACAGAACGCATGGTAAATCCGCAGCTTAACGAAGGTTTGCCACCATTTTTAGCGACAAATCCTGGTATTGAATGTGGACTAATGATCGCTCAATATACAGCAGCCTCTATCGTATCTGAAAACAAAGTATTGGCACATCCTTCAAGTGTGGATTCTATACCGACGTCAGGTAACCAGGAGGATCATGTGAGCATGGGTACAACATCTGCTCGCCAAGTACGTCAAATCGTACACAATGCTGCTCGTGTTATTGCGATAGAAATGATTTGTGCTTCGCAGGCTATCCATTTAGACAAGGCAGAAGAGCAGTTATCTCCAACGACGCGAAAGTTTTTAGAAAAAGTGCGCGAATTTTGCCCGCCGTTGTTAGCGGATCAGCCAATTGGTGATGAAATTGAAGCGCTTTCAGAGTATTTATTAACGAGTGATGTTCTGTTGAATGAGTATGTGTAAACCATAAGACGTTAACTTCCTAGAAGAAAATCTAAAAAATGCTTCAGCTTGGTCGGGTGATGTGGATTTCTTTCAAAAAGAGCACTTGCATGGGGGGATAGGATGGAAATTCAACAACAAGAGCTGAGGCAAGACTCGGATTTTCGAGTCTCCTCTGCTTTCAAGATGATTATCTGCAGCTTAGTCGGAATATTTAGTTTTTTTATCTCGTTTGAATGGCAAGGTAAGAATACAATTTTAATTGATCACATTGTGAACTTTATCCGTGCCGAAGCACCACTGCTTGTAACTGCATATGTACTCATAATGCTGGTAGGTGGAGCGATTCATCCATTCCTTACTAAGAAATGGAATAAGTCAATCGTCAATATCGTGATGTCAATCTTTAAAGTGGGCGGTATGATTGCGGGGATTATGTTAATTTTCAATGTAGCTCCTGCATGGTTAGCGGATGAAAGTATCGGCCCGTATTTACTGGAGAAGCTTGTTAAGCCAGTAGGGATTCTAATTCCAATCGGATCTTTGTTTTTAGCACTTCTAGTAAGCTATGGGTTGCTTGAGTATATCGGTGTTTTAACACAACCGTTTATGAAGCCTATTTTTAAAACGCCGGGACGTTCAGCAGTGGATGCTGTTGCCTCGTTTGTCGGTAGTTATTCGGTTGGGTTACTGTTAACGAACCGTGTATATATGGAAGGTCGCTACACAGCAAAGGAAGCCGCGATTATTGCAACGGGTTTCTCGACTGTTTCTGCAACGTTTATGGTTGTCATTGCAAGTACGCTGGATATTATGCAGCATTGGAATGCGTTTTTCTGGGTGTCTCTCGTTGTAACATTCGTGGTCACTGCGTTAACGGCGCGTATTTATCCACTTCGTTCGATGAAGGATGAGTACTACAAGGGCACGACGCCGATGCCAGAAAAGATTGTTAAGAAGGACCGTTTTAAAGAAGCATGGCGTCAAGCGATGGATGCAGTTGAGCAAAATCCGCCGTTATCTAAAATTTTATGGATGAATTTAAAGGATGGCTTCATCATGGCGATGGGTGTTATTCCGTCGATTCTATCAATTGGTTTGCTAGGGCTTGTACTTGCAACATATACACCGATTTTTGATTGGCTTTCGTATATTTTTGTACCATTCACATATTTGTTACAAGTTCCAGAACCGTATTTAGCTGCAAAAGCGCTGTCATTATCATTAGCAGAAGTATTTTTACCAGCGCTTGTTGTCACACAAGCAACACTTGTAACGAAATTTATTGTGGCGGTCGTATCGATATCGGCAATTTTGTTCTTTTCGGCCGTTATACCACTTATTTTATCATCTGAAATTCCATTGACATTGCGCCAAATTATACTTATTTGGTTTGAACGTGTCGTATTAACTTTAATCATCGTAACGCCAATAGCATTTTTACTATTTTAAAGGAGCGTGTTTTTTATGGTAGTCAAAACAAATATTCGTGCACCACGTGGAAATGAATTATCTTGTAAAGGTTGGACGCAAGAAGCTGCAATGCGTATGTTAATGAACAATCTAGATCCTGAAGTAGCAGAAAATCCAGACGAGCTAATCGTCTATGGTGGAATCGGTAAAGCGGCGCGTAATTGGGAGAGCTATGAGCAAATTATTGCGTCATTAAAAGAATTAGAGAATGATGAAACACTTCTGATTCAATCAGGGAAACCAGTAGCTGTATTCCGTACGCATGAACATGCACCACGTGTATTAATTGCGAATTCTAATTTAGTACCGTCGTGGGCGAATTGGGAGCATTTCTATGAGTTAGAGGACCGTGATTTAATGATGTACGGTCAAATGACAGCTGGTAGCTGGATTTATATTGGCGCACAAGGCATTTTACAAGGAACGTATTTATCATTCGTAGAGGCCGGTAAAAAAGTATTCGGCACAGCGGATTTACGTGGTAAGTTCATCCTTACAGGTGGTATGGGTGGTATGAGTGGTGCTCAGCCTTTAGCGGGGAAAATGGCTGGCGCTGTCATTTTAGTAGTCGAAGTAGAGCGTGCTCGAATTGAACGTAAAATAAAAGAGGGCTACTGTGATTACCTTGTGGAAACGGTAGATGAAGCGATTGAATTGGTTAATAAACTACGTGATAAAAAAGAGCCTGCGTCAATTGGTCTTGTTGGCAACTGTGCAGATGTTAATCGTGAGCTATTGAACCGAGGAATTATCCCTGATTTTGTTACTGACCAAACATCTGCCCATGATCCAATCAATGGCTATGTTCCAAATGGTTTGACGTTTGAGGAAGCACTTGAACTGCGTAAAAGTGACGTAAAAACATATGAGCGAAGAGCAAAAGAGACGATGGCTGAGCATGTTCGTACAATGCTTGAATTCCAACAGGCAGGTGCAGAAGTATTTGATTACGGTAATAATATTCGTGCTTATGCGAAAGAGATGGGTGTAACGAATGCCTTTGATTTCCCTGGTTTTGTTCCGGCGTATATTCGTCCTTTATTCTGTGAGGGGAAAGGTCCATTCCGTTGGGCTGCGCTTTCGGGTGACCCTGAGGACATTTATAAAACAGATGCACTTGCCAAAGAAATGTTTGCTGAAGATGAAGGTCTTGTGAATTGGATTGATATGGCGCAAAAAATGGTTAAATGGCAGGGGTTACCGGCACGAATTTGCTGGTTAGGCTATGGTGATCGTCATCGTTTTGCATTGAAGGTTAATGAAATGGTTGCCAATGGTGAGCTTTCAGGACCGATTGTCTTTGGTCGAGATCATCTAGACTCAGGTTCAGTTGCATCGCCAAATCGTGAAACAGAGGGTATGATGGATGGCTCTGACGCAGTATCAGATTGGCCAATTCTAAATGCACTTGTTAATACAGCAAGTGGTGCCAGTTGGGTAAGTGTGCATCACGGTGGTGGTGTAGGTATGGGTTATTCTCAGCATGCTGGCCAAGTGCTAGTAGCGGATGGTTCTGAGCTAGCCGCAGAGAAGATTGCACGAGTGTTAATTTCGGATCCAGGAATGGGTGTTGTGCGTCACGCAGATGCGGGTTATGAAATTGCTATT
This sequence comes from Lysinibacillus sp. NPDC093216, assembly GCF_050280325.1. Classification (NCBI taxonomy): domain Bacteria; kingdom Bacillati; phylum Bacillota; class Bacilli; order Caryophanales; family Bacillaceae; genus Lysinibacillus; species Lysinibacillus sp. NPDC093216. The sequence goes on from NZ_JBNNVB010000018.1 coordinate 113,340, forward strand.
AATACAGCAAAGAACAAAGGTGTGCGTATACCAATGTTAAAGGATGATGCGAAGTGACAATTTTAATCAAAAACGCCAATGAAGTGATCACGTTAAAAAGTGCCGTACAAGGTCCTCGTACAAAGGAACAAATGCGTGACATCGCAGTAGTGGAAAATGGCAGTGTTTTAATGGAGGGCAATAGCATTATAGCGGTAGGGTCAATTGCACAACTAGAAGCGGATTTTCCTGATCTAGTAAAGGTGGCTGAGGTTATTGACGCCTCGGGTAAGATTGTTATGCCGGGTCTCGTCGATTGCCATACGCATTTAGTTCATGGCGGTACACGTGAGCAGGAGTTTAATATGCGACTCAATGGTGCCACATACATGGAAATTATGAATGCGGGTGGCGGGATTCATGCCACAACAAACCGGACACGAGAAACTAGCTTTGGTGATTTATATGGAAAAACGATGAATCATTTAGATGTGTTTTTAAAGCATGGTGTTACAACGGTTGAGGCAAAATCAGGCTATGGTTTAGATTGGGAAACTGAAAAGAAACAGCTTGAGGTAGCTAAGGAATTACAAGCTACACATGACATTGATGTCGTTAGTACCTTTATGGGGGCGCATGCGGTGCCGCGTGACTTTAAGGGACGTGAGGATGAATTTGTCGATGTAGTCATTCATGACATGCTGCCGAAAGTAGCTGAGCTAAACCTTGCCGAATTCAATGATGTATTTTGTGAAAAAGGTGTATTTACGCCAGAGCAATCACGACGCATTTTAGAGGCCGGGAAAGCGTTAGGGTTAACACCGAAAATTCATGCAGATGAAATTGAGCCTTATAAGGGAGCAGAGCTTGCTGCGGAAGTAGGGGCAATTTCGGCGGAGCATTTACTAGTCGCTTCTGATGAGGGTATACAAAAAATGGCTGAAGCCGGCACGATTGCGGTATTGCTACCTGGAACAGCATTCTTCCTACGTGCGCCATTTGCAAGGGGACGCCTAATGATTGATGAAGGGGTACCTGTAGCCATTTCAACTGACTTTAACCCTGGCTCATCCCCAACGCTGAGTCTGCCATTTATCATGAATTTAGCTTGTATGCATATGGGGATGACATTAGAGGAAGTGTTAACGGCGACAACTATTAATGCAGCATATGCACTTAACCGTGGACATCAAATCGGCTCTCTTGAAGCAGGCAAACAAGCTGATGTCATTGTATTGGATGTTGCCAACTACAAGCAGTTACAATATTTCTATGGCATGAATCATACGAATACTGTCATTAAAAATGGGCGAGTTGTCGTACAGGATGGAATTCTTTTGAAAAATCAACTAGTAAATTAAATAATATGAAAGGAGGCTGGGACAAAACCCATCTCTAAACTAAAAAGCCGGCGAAATTTTACGATCAGTAAAATTTCACCGGCTTTCAATTTTTTTCATAAAAAATA